>CAZCKI010000288.1:0-4741 GCA_964498815.1 uncultured Burkholderiales bacterium | reverse complement strand
GCGGCAGCCAAGCTGCCGATCAAGACCACCTTTGTGCACCGCCTGATCGGCTAGTAGGAGAAGCGAAATGAACACCAAAGAAATGCGGGCCAAGACCGCCGAAGACCTGAACAAAGAACTGCTGGAATTGCGCAAATCGCAGTTTTCCATGCGCATGCAGATCGCCACGCAGCAGCTCACCAAGACTTCCGAACTGGGCCGCGTCAAACGCGAAATCGCGCGCATCAAAACCATTCTGACTGAGAAAGCGAGGGCTGCGTAATGACCACGGCTCAAGCGGTCGACACCAAATCGACTGAGAACAAATCCAAGCGCACGCTGACCGGCACGGTCACCAGCGACAAGATGAACAAGACCGTCACGGTCCTGGTCGAACGTCGCGTCATGCATCCGGTGCTGGGCAAGGTGGTGCGTCGCACCAAGAAGTACCACGCCCACAGCGAACTGAACGAGTTCAAAAAGGGCGATACCGTGATGATCGAGGAAACTCGCCCGGTGTCGAAGACCAAGGCCTGGAAAGTCATCAAGCTGCTGGAAAAAGCGCGCGTCGAGTAATCCTCGCCGTAGCCGGCAGTACCTGCAAACCCGCGCCCCGGCGCGGGTTTGTCGTTTTGGCGGCCCAACTTCGCGCGAGGCGCGCTGCAAGCATCCCGAGCGGCTGTGATAGTCTTTTGCTCCCGCGGCCCAGCCGCCCAGACCACTTCTTCTCCGGGAGCCGTCCTCCATGTTCATCGCGAATTGCCGCCCGCTGCTGTTGGCCTTCTCCCTGTTGCTGGCCGGTACCGGTTGGGCCGCCGGCGCCAAACCAGCTACCGATGCCGCGTACCCCGGCACCCTCACCCTGCAAGTCGATCTGACCGATGCCGCCCGCAAGATTTTTTCGGTGCGCGAGTCTATCCCGGTGAAGGCGGGGCCATTGAATCTGGCCTACCCGAAATGGATTCCCGGCGAGCACGGCCCCACCGGTCCGATCGAATCGGTTACCGGCCTCAAGATTTTCGCCAACGGCCAGCGCGTGGCATGGCGGCGCGATCTGGAAGACATGTTCCTGCTGCATCTGGAGGTCCCGGCGGGTGCGACCCGCCTCGACCTCGAATTCCAGGTCCTGTCCGCTACCGGCGGCGGCATGTTCGGCACCGGCGTATCGGCCTCGCCGCGTTTATTGATGCTGGAATGGAACCAGGCCCTGCTATACCCCGCCGACTACGCCACCGCGCGCGTGGAAATCGTCCCCAGCGTCAAGCTGCCGGCGGGCTGGAGCTTCGCGACGGCGATGGAAAAGGTGGGCGAGGCCGACGGTGGCACGCGTTTCAAGGCGCTCAGCGTGGACGAGCTGGTCGATTCGCCCTTGTTGGCCGGGCAGCATTTCCGCCGCATTGACCTGGCCCCGGGTACCACACCGACCGTGCACCTCAACCTGGCCGCGGACCGCCCCGACAACCTGGAATTGAGCGAGGCGCAAATCGAGCACCACCGCGCACTGGTGAAGCAGGCGATCGCCCTGTACGGCGCGCAACACTACGACCACTACGATTTCCTGTTGGCCTTGTCCGAGCGCACCAACCACTTCGGCCTCGAGCACCATCAATCGAGCGACGACCGCGCCGCCGCCGAGTTTTTCACCTCCAAAACCGCCTATCTCGCCGGCCCGACGCTGCTGCCGCACGAATACACGCATTCCTGGAACGGCAAATTCCGCCGTCCGGCCGGGCTCACTACCGCCAACTTCGGCGCACCGATGAAAGGCGATCTCCTGTGGGTGTACGAAGGCCTCACCAATTACCTCGGTGAAGTGCTGGCCGCGCGTTCCGGCATGTGGAGCGCGGAGCAATATCGCGATTCCTTGGCGATGACCGCAGCGGCGATGGACCACATTCCCGGCCGGGCCTGGCGCCCGCTGCGCGATACCGCCGACCAGGCGCAGGTGCTCTACAACGCGCCCGGCGCCTGGAGCAATTACCGCCGCGGCGTGGACTTCTACCCGGAGGGTTCGCTGCTCTGGCTGGAAGTCGATACGCGCATCCGCGAGCTTTCGCAGGGCAAGAAATCGCTGGACGACTACATCCGCATTTTCTACGGCAAGGATCCGGCTTTCGCCAAGACCAGCCACGACGTCAAGCCCTACGATTTCGCCGAAGTAGTAAAGACGCTCAATGCCGTGCAGCCCTACGACTGGGCGGCGTTACTGCGCCAGCGCCTCGACGCCACCAGCGAGCGCGCACCGCTGGAAGGCCTCGCGCGCGGCGGCTGGAAACTGGTCTACACCGACACGCCGACCGAAGTGTTCAAGGCGGCACAGAAGGAAAACAAGCGTGTCGACCTCATGTATTCACTGGGCATCATCGCCGGCGCCGAGACCTTTCACGGTGTGGACAAGGGGGAAGTGATCGACGTGCTGTGGAACGGCCCCGCCTTCGAAGCGGGCCTGGCGCCGAGCATGAAAATCGTCGCCGTCGACGGCGAAGCCTTCGATGCCGACCTCCTCACCGCGGCGGTGGCGCGCGCGCAAAAGGATAAGAAGCCGATCGAGTTGCTGGTGCAAAACCAGGATTACTATTCGACCCTGCGCGTGCAGTACGGCGAGGGCCTGAAATATCCTCGCCTTGTCCGCCTCGACGGCAGCGCCGACCGCATCACGCCCATCGTTACCGCCAAGTAAGGAGCCGCCATGTCCCCGCTATTCGACCTTACCGGCCGTGTCGCCCTCATCACCGGCGGTTCACGCGGACTCGGCCTGCAGATCGCCGAGGGCTTCGGCGCCGCCGGCGCCAAGCTCGCGCTGACCGCACGCAAGGCCAATGAGCTCGAGGAAGCGCGCGCCCACCTGTCCGGGCTGGGATATGAGGTATTTGTGGCCACCAGCGACCTCGCCAATCCGGACACGATCGCACCGATGGTAGACGCAGTGATCGCTCACTTTGGCAGTATCGATATCCTGGTCAACAATGCCGGCGCCTCCTGGGGGGCACCGGCCGAATCCTATCCGCTGGAAGCCTGGAACAAGGTGCTCGATACCAACCTGACCGGAGCCTGGCTGGTGGCCCAGCAGGTCGGCGCCAAAAGCATGATCCCCAACCGCCGCGGCAGCATCATCAATATCGCGTCGGTAGCCGGCCTGCGCGGCCAGCTGGGGCCGATGCAGACAGTTGCCTACAACACCAGCAAGGGCGGGCTCATCAATCTGACCCGGGCGCTGGCGGCGGAGTGGGCGCAACACGGTATTCGCGTCAATGCGCTGGCGCCGGGATTCTTCCCCTCCAAGATGAGCGCGGGTGTGCTGAAACTGATCGACAAGCAGATCATCGCCATGACCCCGCTGGGGCGCCTGGGTGGGGATGAGGACCTGATGGGCCCGGCCATTTTTCTCGCCGCCGATGCGGCGAGCTACGTGACCGGGCAAATCTTGTCGGTCGACGGCGGCATGACCGCGGTCTGACCGCTTCGACTGGACGCTCAGCCTGTCTCGGTGGCGGCGATGCGATTGATGGCCGCTGCCGCCGCGCTGGCGGCCTCGGTGCCGAAGAATTTCACGATGTCGCGCGGCACCACGATGTCTTTTTGATCCATCGCCAGCAGCGATATCGCCGACGGCAGGCTGCGCGTCTCGATCGCCGCCAGGAAGGAGCCGGCCTCCGGCCGCCCCTGCTGAACACGGGTGCCGGAGGTGTCCACCACCACAAAAACGTCCGGCTGCAGTAGCGAGGTCGGGCCGTGCCGGTCCTGGTACGCCAGCAGCTTCGTGCGCAGCAGCACCTCCAGCTCGCGCTTCTCCGCGTGGGACATAAATACGCCCTGCCCGCCGCGGTAGCCGGGGTCGCTGCCGACGGAGAACAGGGATTTCAGCTTTTGGCGCCAGTTCATCGGCAAATTTTCACCCAAATAGCGGAAAGAGCTTGTCATTTATTGTTACCCCGCGCTGTTTTGCACCCGGCCTTCGGGGCAACTTATGCCTTTCGGCTAAACCCCATCGACGACAAGCCCCGGCCCCGGCTGCCCACCTAAAACCCTGACAAAACAGTTGCCAAGACCTGGTTTGTAACGTTATAATGATCGACTTTGCTGCTTCGACCGTGGCTTCGTCGGTCGATAGTCCGCTAAAAACCCATTCCAGCTCAGCGGAACGGGTGCCGCCCGAGAGTCAGCCGAAGCCGAAACTCAAGCGATCGGGCACCAGAAGTTTTCTAACCTGTTTGCCGTTCCCGTCATGGGGGCGTCGGACACAAGACGGGTCCAAGACTAGCCGTAGCCCTCATCGGGTAGCGGAATAAGTTGGAGATAAAAAAATGATTCAGATGCAGTCGATTCTCGACGTCGCCGATAACACCGGCGCACGGTCGGTGATGTGTATCAAGGTGCTCGGCGGCTCCAAGCGTCGCTATGCCGGCATTGGTGACATCATCAAGGTAAGTATCAAGTCCGCGCAGCCGCGAGGCCGCGTCAAAAAGGGCGAGGTCTACAGCGCCGTGGTGGTTCGCACCGCCAAGGGCGTGCGCCGCAACGACGGCTCGCTCATCAAGTTCGACGGCAACGCCGCCGTCTTGCTGAACGCGAAGCTCGAGCCGATCGGCACGCGCATTTTTGGACCGGTCACGCGCGAACTGCGCAACGAGCGATTCATGAAAATCGTCTCGCTGGCACCGGAAGTGCTGTAAGGGAGCCTACATGAGCAAAATCAAAAAAGGCGACCAGGTGGCCGTCATCACCGGCACGGACACGGGCAAGCGCGGCACCGTGCTCAAGG
>CAZCKI010000287.1:0-4746 GCA_964498815.1 uncultured Burkholderiales bacterium | reverse complement strand
TACCTTGGCGATCAATCACAACAGGCAAGGCTTGTGATTCGTGGGGAAACCTCAGAGCCTGGCCCCTTAAGTTCCTTAAGTTCCTTAAGTTCATACTCGATTTGCCGTGTCGCGTGCGATCCTAGCCCTTGCGGTCGATGCGCCGGCCCGCCTCGCAGTCGGCAACCAGGGCCAGAAAGCGTTTGTCGCGCGTGACCTGCTGCTTGGCGCTGATGATCAACCAATTGACTTTGCGCCGATAGCTCGGTGGCAGCTTTTCGTAGAACGCCCATGCCGCCTTGTGTTGCTTGAACAACTTGATCTCGGCGGCGGAGAGCTCCGGGAATTCGGCTTGCTCGTACGACGCCCTGGCCGACTTCGCTTCGGTGCGCAACGCGAAAGTATCGAGGCCGGCCTGGGTCATGCGGCCGGCCGCTTGCAGCTCGGGGACGCGCTTGATGTTGACGGCACTCCAGTGCGAGCCGGCCTTGCGCGGCGTGAAGCGAATCTTGTAATGCTCGTCGTCGATGCGTGTCCGCACGCCGTCGATCCACCCGAAGCTGAGCGCCTCGTCCACCGACTGCGGCCAGGTCATCGACGCTTTGCCGGTATGCGTCTTGGCGAAGCCGACGATCAGCTCCGATGCCTTGGCGGCGTGTGCGATAAGCCATGCACGAAATTCCAGCGGGGTGGCGAAGAAGATGGGGGCGGCGGGCTTGGCTTTTTGCGCGGGGCGCTTGGTCGGCATACGCGTCTGCTCATTGCAGATTGGTGGACGGGTCTCTATTTTATCCATGCGGAGGGACGGCGAACCGGACCTCTCCCGAAAAAAGGAACATCGGGGTCAACTTGACCACGATGCCGCGCGCATTGTCGAAGCGAGCGTACGATTGTCGGATTCAGCCCACTAGCAACGCATCCAGGCGTTGGTAACTTACCTCCATACCATCGGTCATGCCCGTAGCGGCGGCCTCGTCGCGCTCTTCCTTGGAGGCAAAGCGTATCGTGACCGTCAGCGTCGTGAGGCCACTCTTTTCCTCGAAGATTGTCGTTATGATCGAGGGCTCGCTCATCATAGGCACGCCGAAACTTCCCGGGTCGTAATGCTGTTCGAAGACCAATCGCGCTGACGGCTTCACCTCGATGTATTTGCCGAAGAAACCGAACTCCTGGTTTTCATCATTGCGCCAACGCCAGCGATAGGAGCCGCCGACACGCACATCCATTTCGCAAACCGGCATGGTCCAGCCATCCGGGTACCCCTGCCATTTCTTCACCAATTCCGGTTTGGTGTGCGCATCCCAGACCAGTTGCGCCGGAGCGTTGAATTGGCGGGTCACTCGCACTTCCCGGTCGGACGGTGTTTCAACAGTGAGTTTTTGGGATGCTTTCATATTTGAGTTCCTTACTGTTTTACGGTTGGTTTTCTTTGTGGCGCGGCTTGCAGTTCAACGAGGAGTGCGTCGAGACGCGCGTACTTTGCTTCCCAGACCTCGCGAAGACGCTCAATCCAGACCTCGGCTTCCTTCATGGGTTTTCGTTCCAGACGGCGCGGACGGCGCTGTGCGTCCTGCCCGATCGAGACCAGTCCGGCTCGCTCAAGCATTTTGAGATGCTTTGAAATCGCAGGTTGGCTGAGGTCGAACGGCTCTCCCAATTCGCCAACCGAGGCTTCTCCCATCGCAAGCCGCGCGAGAATGGCGCGTCGCGTGGGATCAGCGAGGGCCATAAAGGTAAGGTCGAGACGGTCGGCAGTCTTCATTCAATCACCCTTTAGTTATATTACCATATGGTAATGTATTATCATGCCGTGTCAAGGGGAATTTATTGGTCAATTTGACTTTGTCGGTCGGAATGCTCCGAATCATCGGGTACAGACCATGGTTGTATTCGATGAAATAGCCGCGGTCCGTCCCCGATTACTCTGAAACTCCTTACGCAAAATGCCGAATTGTCGGTATTTTCGCGCCGCCCGATTCTCTACATTTGAGGTGCCGTGGGGTGCGCAGTGCGCACCGTTTGGCGCGGCGCAATGTGGCAATGGGCGGAGACGGTGTGCGGCGAACCGAACCCGCCTGCGCGGGTAGTACACCACATCCCGGCGCAAAGGCAGTAATGGCACGCTGGGCCGGGTGCCTGCCTTGCCACTCCGTCATCGCCGCCTCGGCCGAGGAGAACGACATGGCTTCGAAAACGGTACTCATGACAGTGGCGCTCACCCTGACGATCGTCACCGGGGTGTGCGCGCAGACCACAACCGCCAGCCCGCCAACGGCCGCCCCTTCGCCGGCAACGGTTCCGACCGCCGTCGGCGAGATGGTCAGGAAGTTGCTTCACGAAAATGCGGCACAGTCCGGCGACACGCCATCGTGCACCGCCTGGACCTATCCCGAAAAAGCCGATGAGGGCTACGACAACTGGGTGCGGGCGGGGTGCACGAAATGCGCCGCGGCCGTACCGTACCAATCGCCCAGGGTGCTGAATCCCGACGCCGCCAAGGTCATCCGGGGCCTGCTACCGAACAACGTGAATCCCTACCACTACGTCGTGAATCTGGTTCGCGAAGAGACGCACAACAACTATGCATTCAAGGTAAAGCGGGCCGACGGGAAGCCGCTCACCATTCATTGGAACGGCAACCCCTTTCGCCTCGAGGAATTTCATTTTCACGCACCGGCCGAACACGTCGTCGTCGGGCAAACCCTTTCGGTGCTGGAGATGCACGTGAAAGCGACCGGCAAAATCAACCGATCCGACGTCGTCGCGGTGTTCACGATCCAGTTCAGGGCGGACGAAACCCCGTTCGACATCAATATGGGGCCGGTGGCAAGGGCCCTCAACGGTGACGCCAACCAGGAATTCAAGCTCGGCGAGTTGATGCAGTTATTCGCGCAGAACTGGACCTTTGTCTATGGCGGCAGTCTCACCACACCGCCTTGCACCGGCAATGTGGTGTTTTTTGTGATGCAGCGGCAGTACCCCGTGCAGCGCGACGTCTTGCAAAGCATCAGCAACACGCTATTGGAGTTGAACAAGGGCTTCGCCAACGTCCGCCCGCTGCAGAACCGGCCCAATACGAATCCTCCTGATGTATTTGTGCTGGTGCCTCAATGAATGTAAGGAGCCGGGTTCAATTGTTTCCTGCATACAAATGAGCCCGGCTCCCGATGGCACTACGTTAAGCGATTTTCAGTTTTTAATGCTCTACGGTGGCTACCAAAGCGATTGAACTAGAAATGTCGCCCCGGCGCAGGCCGGGGTCCAAGTTCAGTTGCGTACCAACACATACGAAACTTAGACCCAGGCCTGCGCCGGGGCGACATGCTTAAGGTAGTGCCATGAAGCCCGGGCCCCATTTGTTGTCCTTGACAATAAAAATTGTCAAGGATATGATTTCCGTATGCTCGACATCCAAGTCATTGATGATCCGGCGGCGGCGACGGTGGCTTTGGAACCGATGCGAAGCCGCCTCCTCTCCGAACTGGTCGCCCCCGCCTCGGCGGCGACGCTGGCCGCTCGCGTCGGCCTGACCCGGCAGAAGGTCAACTACCACCTGAACGCGCTGGAGGCGCACGGGCTGGTGCGGCTCGCCGAGGAACGCAAGTGGGGCGGGTTGACGGAGCGGCTGCTGGTCGCGACGGCCGCGTCCTACGTGGTTTCGCCGGGCGCCTTGGGCCCGGTCGCCGTCGATCCGGATCGGGAAGTCGATCGGCTGTCCGCGAGCTATCTCATCGCCCTGGGCGCACGCATCGTCCGCGAAGTGGCGGAGATGGCTCATCGCGCCAAAGAGGAGCGCAAGCGACTCGCGACCCTGGCGGTGGATGCCGAGATTCGCTTCCGGTCGCCGACCGAGCGCGCGGCGTTTACCAACGAGCTCACCGAAGCCATCGCGAAACTTGTTGCCAAGTACCACGATGCATCCGCCCCCGGAGGGCGCGCGCATCGCCTGGTGGTGGTGGCCCACCCCCTGCCGAAAATGTCCCCTCCCAAGGAGCGACCATGACCGTGAAGAAAGCAGCCCCCGCACGCCGTTCCGTCCCCGCAAAAATCGTGGCCAAAGCCGAAGCCCCCGCCCAGTCCGCGGCGGCGCGACGTTCGGCGGAAGCCGAGTTGCGTACGCTGATCGACAAGTTCGCGCCCGCGCAGTTACGGTTCATAGGCGCGATTCGACGGTCATTGCTGAAGCACCTGCCTACCGCCCATGAGGTGGTGTATGAATATCGCGATTGCTTCGTCATCAGCTATGCACCCAACGAGCGCGGGTACGAGGGTGTGCTGGCTATCCGCGCGAGCGCGGAGGGCGTAAGGCTGTACTTCAATAGCGGCAATTCGTTGCCGGATCCCGCGAAGTTGTTGCAGGGGTCCGCCAAGACGCGCTGGATTCCCCTGGAGGGCGCGTCCACACTCGCCAGGCCGGAGGTCGCGCGCCTGATCATGGAAGCCCTCGCCCGCAACAGCGTGCCGTATGCGCGCACGGGCCGCGGGTCGGTGGTCATTCGTCCGACAGCGGCCAGTCAGCGCAGTCGCTCCGCCTGATATGTGGTTGCTCCTGAAAAGGCCGGGCGACATGGTGGACAAGGTTCAGCGCGGCCACCGCCAAACTCGTTTTGAAACACCCCGAACCATCCGCCCCGGCGGACGCGCGCTTCGCGTGGTGATCGTGGTGCAACCTCTACCGAAAAAAACAAGGGATCAGTGATCAAGTCCTTCGACAGGCTCAGAGCCTGCCCCGGCATGCCTAAAGCCGGGGACGAACGGTAAATTGTT
>CAZCKI010000286.1:0-4756 GCA_964498815.1 uncultured Burkholderiales bacterium | reverse complement strand
CTCCGCCAGAAAAGCAGGATCGCTTTTGGCACGCTGGTATTCCAGATCGAGTTCACGCAACGCAGCGCGCAAAGTCTCGGCGACGAATATGCCGCCGTACTGGCCGAAATGGCCACGCGCGTCCGGGAGATCATACATTTGCATCGGCTTGTCTCACTTGATCGATAAACGCTGCGATTTTTGCGTGGTCCTTGCGGCCCATTTCCGCTTCCACACCGCTCGACACGTCGACCGCCCAGGGCCGCACCGCACGCACTGCGGTTCCTACATTGCCCGGATTCAGGCCGCCGGCCAGCACCACCCTGCTACGCATTTCCGCGGGAATCAGCGACCAGTCGAATACCGTCCCGGTACCGCCGGATTTCCCGTCCTTGCTGGTATCGAGCAGCAGTGCCGCGGCTGTCGAATATTGCTGCTGCCATTTTAACAAATCCGCTGCCGCAGTCCCGGTAGCAACCCCCATTGCTTTCAGGTAGGCAATGGGGAAAGAAGCGCAAAAATCCGCCGTTTCGTCGCCGTGAAATTGCAGCAGGTTGGGCCGGACTTCGCGGACGATGCGGTCGATCGCCGGGCGATCCGCGTTGACGACCAGTGCGACCACGGACACAAACGGCGGCAACACCGCACGTATCGCAATGGCGTCCTCGAGGCTCACCGAGCGCGGGGAGGCGGCGTGAACGATCAGGCCGATCGCATCCGCCCCCGCCTGCGCGGCAAACAGCGCATCTTCCACGCGGCGTATGCCGCAAATCTTGATTCGGGTACGGTGCATGCGGATCAGCTGAAAAATGGATGGCGCGGCGCAACGGCCGGCAGGCCAAACGAATCATCGTACTCGATATCGGTGAGGTAGAGGCCCGCTGCAGAGAACGTCGGCGCCGCATGGGTACGGTCCCTGCCGGCCACGATGACACCGAATTCCTCAAGGCTATGACGGCCCGAACCCACGTAAACAAGTTCACCCACCAGGTTGCGCACCATATGGTGCAGGAAGGCATTGGCGCGAAAGCGGAATTCCAGCAGCTTGCCGCGCGCGACGATGTCCGCGTCGTACAGCGTTTTGACGGGCGTTTTTGCCTGGCACTCGGAGGAGCGAAAAGCCGAGAAATCACGCTCTCCCAACAGCGATTGGGCGGCGGACTGCATGGCGACCAGATCCAGCGGTGCATGAAACCAGCCGAGCCGGGTCGCCAAGGTACCGCTGGCCACGGCGTCGTTCAGCAGCAGGTAGCGATAGGTCCGGGAGCGTGCGGAAAATCGCGCATGAAAATCGTCCGGCACCGGTTTTGCCCATAGCAGCCGTATCCCGGCGGGTAAATAACTGTTGCCGCCGCGCACCCAGGACTGCGCATCGCGCTCCACGGCGGTGTCGATATGAATCACCTGCGCCAGCGCGTGAACACCGGTATCGGTGCGTCCGGCGCAGGTGCAGGCGGTCTCGGCGCCGACGAACTTTGCGAGCGCCGCTTCGACATGGTCCTGGACACCGCAGCCGGAGGCCTGCGATTGCCAGCCGCAATACGACGAACCATCGTACTCGAGACCCAAAGCGACACGCATTGCGACCCCTGCTCCCGCAAAAACAAAGGGGCGCGATGATTCGCGCCCCAAATCAAACCATCGAAGTGGTTCTTACAAGCCCGCCAGGATTTGCTTCGCCTCTTCCTGTTGAGCCGGTGATCCTTCGCGCGCGACCTCGGTCAAGATTTCCTTGGCCCCGTCGCTGTCGCCGATTTCGATATAGGCCTTGGCCAATTCGAGCTTGGTGGAAACCGAATTCGATCCTTCGATCGAAGCGGCAGGTGCAGGCGCCGGAGCGTCTCCTGGCGAATCCAGATCGAGGCTTAAGCCGCCCAGGTCGAGCGCCATCGAGGGCGCCGGTGCGGCGGGCGCTTCGGCCTTGGCCGGAGGTGCACCACCATCGAGCGAAAGCGCGGACAGATCGAAATCGAAACCACCCGAATCTTCCACAGGCGCCGGTGCTGCAGGCGCGGGCGCCAGTGTGGCGGGCGCATCCAATGCCAGATCGAAGTCGAGGCCGGCATCACCGCCGGTGGCGCCGCCTCCGGAATCGTGGATATCGGGTGCGGGCGCAGAATTGAGATCGAGATCGAAATCGGCAGACGCAGGAGAGGCCGGCTGATCGGTGCTGGGTGCGGTCACGTCAAAGGATGCCGCCGAAGAAGGCGCCGGCGCATCGCCGAAGCCCAAGTCGAAGTCGAGATCCGGGGCTGCCGCCGCTTCCGGCTCGGCAGCCGCGCCGCCTGCCGCAAACTTGCTGGTTGCCGAGAAGTCGGCGCTGGCGCCGCCGTACAACTCGTTGCTCGGATCGATCGCCGCGCCCATCGCAGCGGCCTTGGCCCACATCGGGCTGTCGGCGCCGACGGCGTCTTTCAGCTCGCGCGCCACCGTTTCGAAAGCCGGGGCACTCTTGCGGTTGTGGTAGATCTCCAGCAATTTCAATGCGATTTCGTGACGGCTCTTGTCGCGCGTCATCGCTTCCTTGAGGATTTCCTCGGCCTGTGCATCGCGCCCGTAGGCGATATACACCTCGGCTTCGGCAACCGGATCGACTTCATCGGTATCGATATTGCCGGGACCGGCTTTGTCGAAATCGGTCAGGAAAGAGCTATTACCGGTATCGACCAAGCCGCCGGCGCGATTACCGGTCACGGAATTGGGCCGCATATCGCTCGGCATCACCGAAGAGGTCGACAACTGGCTGGTCGATCCCGAGGCAGCCTTCTTGCGACGACGCACAAATGCAAACAGACCACCCGCTCCGATGACGGCGGCGCCAACACCACCGGCAATCAGGCCCCATTCATCGAGGAAATCGGGTTCGGGCGCCGGCGCCGCCTTTGCGGGTGCCTTGGCGGCGGGTTTGGCATCGGTTTTGGCCGGTGCGGGCTTGGGTGGATCGGTGGCCTTGGGTGCTTCAGCGACTGTCGTCGGGGGCGTCGCCGCCGGCGTGGCGGCAGGCGGAGTTGCAGCCGGAGCCGGCGTCGCCGCAGGAGCCGGCGTGGGCGCGACGACCGGAGGCGGTGTGACTGCGGCAATCTTGGTGTCCGGCTTGGCTGGTTCGGTCTTGCCGCCCGCCATGCCCTTCAATTCCATCAGCTTGCGCATGTCGGCGAGTTGTTTTTCCAGATCCTTGACGCGGGAATTGGCTTCCTTGGTCTGGTTTTCCTTGGCGATGATTTCTTCCTTCATCGCGTTGATCTGGTCTTGCATGGCCTTGCCGCCCGGAGCGCCGGCCTTGCCGCCGGTATCGGACTTGGCGATTTTCAGCTGATCACCGGAGGCTGCCGCCGGGGCGGTCTTGTCGGGCCGGGCCACGGCGATCTTGCCGGTAGCCTCATTGCTCGACTTGGCGCCCGCAGGCGATGCGCCCGCCGAGCCGGCCAGTTGGTCGCGATACGATTTCCAGTCGGCTACCTGTACCTTGATTTCTTTTTGCGCGTCGCCCTTGGAGATTTTGCCGATTTCCTCTGCCGAAGGAATCTTCAAAATCTGCCCTGTGCGGAGCAGGTTCATATTGTTGTTCATGAACGCGGACTTGTTCTCGCGATACAAGGCCACCAGCATCTGTTCCATCGAAACCGAATCCGACTTCAGGTCACCGGCAATCTTGGATAAGGTATCACCACGCTTGACCGGGCCGTAGGTGTCGCCGCCCGATTCCGCCTTCGCCGAAGGCGACCCGGAGGTCGGCGCGATGCCGCTGGCGGCGGCCGGTGCCGTAGTCGTTGTAGTAGTCGTCGTCGCAGCCGCTGTCGTGTCCGGCGGAGTGACGACCGATACTTGGGGCGCTACGCGCGCTTCGCTAAAACCCGGCGGATCGAGCAGGATCGGATATTCGCGCAGCAAACGACCGGACGGCCAGGTCATTTCGACCAGCACGTCGAGGAACGGCTCGTTGACCGGCACAAAGCTCGTGATCTTTAGGATGGGAATACCGTCGCCGCGACGATCCACGGTGAATTTGAGCTGTCGCAGCACGCCCGAGTATTCGATCTTGGCATCGATATACGCTTCCGGCGCAGCTACACGCGCGACCAGCGATTCGAATTCGCCGGGTTGCAGGGACGCCAGCTCTATCTCCGCAGAGAGAGGTTGGCCCAATGCGGAATTCACGGTGAGCTTGCCTAATCCGGCTGCCTGTGTGGCCAGCGCGGAAAATGCCAGGATCGCTCCTCCCAATACCGCAATTAGTGTTGTTTTCGGTGGACGGTTCATGCGTTAAACCCCAACCCTTCGATTTCGAGGACAAACTAAAATAACATCAACGGGTTATTGTTTCAACTTTATTCGCTTTCTCACATTAGGATGCGCTGCGCCAGATTGCCGTCAATACCGCAAATGCGGCAGCGCAGCAATGGCAAACCATCCCGAATGTTCCTTGGCAAACGATCCTGCAGCAACTATTTTTCCAATAAAATCCGCAACATACGCCGCAAGGGCTCGGCCGCACCCCAGAGCAACTGATCGCCAACGGTAAAAGCGGACAGGTATTCCGGCCCCATCGCCAGTTTGCGCAAGCGCCCGACCGGAATCTGCATCGTTCCGGTCACTGCGGCGGGAGTCAATTCGCGAACGCTGCGTTCCTTTTCGTTCGGAATGACCCGCACCCACTCGTTGTCGCCGGCAATGATGGCCTCGATGTCCGCCAGCGGCACATCCTTTTTCAATTTGATGGTCAAAGCCTGGCTGTGGCAGCGCATGGCGCCGACGCGGATGCAAAGACTGTCGATCG
>CAZCKI010000285.1:0-4765 GCA_964498815.1 uncultured Burkholderiales bacterium | reverse complement strand
GATCATCCCGACTGCGCCGAAAAACGGGTGGTGGACGCCTTTGCCGACGCCATTCTTTCGCTCGACGATTCGATGCCCAATGGCACTTATATCGACATGTGTTCCAAGTTGCCGGTGGTGGACCCCGAGAAGATCACCGTGCCGACGGCGGTGTTGCGCGGCCAGTTCGACGGTATCGCCGCATTGGACGACCTGATCGAATTCTTCAAGAAACTACCCAATCCCGACAAGCAATTCATCATGCTGTCCGGCATTTCCCACGCCAGCTTTCAGCAGAAGAATTACAAGATGGTGTACCAGATTCTGCTTTCGTTCTTTAGCCAGCCGGCGCCCGAGTACACCGCACAGAATCATTAGGCAACTTCATGACGGTGACAAAAATCGGCATCGCGCTCGCCATGGCGATGTTGTCGCTGGCGTGCACGCACGTTCGCGCCGGTGGAACAGTGGTGGTAGAGTCGTCGCCATCGGCGGCCAAGTCCGGCGCCGCAAATTCACGGGACGCCGACAACATGTTTACGCTGCCGCCAGCCACCATCGCAAACACCATTCCGCCGGCGCTGGGCCGGCGCTATTTCGAGGTCGGCAACGCCTATCGATTTCCCGCCGCCGGCAAGGACTTTTCGCTGGTGCGCGCCTGGTGGCTCGCCGAGGCTGCGCTGCTGGCGTACGCCGACCCACCATTTGCCGTCGAACAATTCGGTTCGGCAGGGCTGACCGTCGACGGCGGCAAGGCGGTAAGCGTCGGCAGCACGCAAGCGTATGTCGCATTCAACGACGACATCATCATCGTGGTATTTCGTGGCACCGAAGTTCCCAAGGCGGGCACCGACAAAACACCCGAGCGCCTGCTCGCAAACAGCTTTCGCGACGTCATGGCGGACCTCAAGATTCCGCCGAAGGCTGCCAAGCCGCGCGGCATGGCCCACGGCGGCTTCGTGGACGGTTGGACCGCCGTTTCCAGAACCATTCTCGGCCGCATTCGCGATTTAAAAGAGAAACGCCCGGCACGTTCGGTGTGGTTTACCGGCCACAGCCTGGGTGCGGCGCTTGCCATTCTGGCCGCTGCCGAGTACGGGGCGGCCGACGGCCTCTATACCTATGGTTCGCCACCGGTCGGCGACGCTGAATTCACGGCAGCCGTGACCAGCCCGGCGTTTCGCTTTGTGCACAACAACGACGCAGTCGCCAACGCGCCCCTGACCTATCTTCACGTCGGTATCGAAAAATACTTCGACCCCAATGGCAGCCTGACCGAGCCGCCCGCGCTTCTCGCAAGAGTCGCTACCGGCGTATCAGACGCCGTCCTGTCGGGATTGGACGCCCTGGATTTCCGCGATGGACTGGTGTTTCCGAGAACACCGCTCACCGATCACGCGCCGCTGTATTACGCATTGCTGGCGCGTCACGCCATGGAACAGGAGAACAGCGGCGCGCGCTAGCCAGACTGGCATAATTCCGATTCCTCATTCCGGCAAACCGAAATCATGCAAATCGCCGTCTTCGTCACCGGTGGCACCTTCGACAAGGAATACAACGAGCTGACCGGCGAATTGTTTTTCCAGAAAACCCCCGTTCCCGAAATGCTGCAAATGGGACGCTCCCACGTGGTGACCAAGGTCAAAACGCTGATGATGAAGGACAGCCTGTTCATGACCGATGCCGACCGCGCAGTCATCGCCCGTGCGTGCAAATCGACCAAGGCAAGGCGCATCGTCGTCACCCACGGCACCGATACCATGGCCGATACCGCCCGCTACCTGGCGGAACGCGTCGGGGACAAAACGGTAGTCCTGACTGGGGCGATGGTGCCCTACAAGTTCGGCAGCTCCGACGGCTTGTTCAACCTCGGTAGCGCGCTCAGTTTTGCGCAAATGTTGCCGGACGGCGTCTATGTGGCCATGAACGGCCGCTACTTCGCCTGGGACAACGTGCAGAAAAATCGAAAGCTGGGCGTATTCGAAGAGCGCGCCGCGCCCAATCATCCCGTCAACAAGAAGCGATAGCGGTCACCAAATTACGCCAAAGCACTCGCCAGAACGACGGCAACGTGTACTGCAGCTCGTCCCGTTCCATCGGCGATTTGATGCCGGCAACTGGTGCCGTCGGCGACGATCAGGGTTTCCGCCGGCGCACCGCGCACCGCAGGCAACAGGGCCAACTCCCCCATTTTCATCGAAATGTCGTAGTGCTCCGCTTCGTAACCGAATGCGCCTGCCATGCCGCAGCAGCTGGATTCGATGGTGGATGTCTTCAATTCCGGGATCCACGACAGCACTTCCTCCGTAGCCCCCATCGCGTCGAAGGCCTTTTGATGGCAATGCCCATGCAGGGATGCCGACTTGCTCTCGATCGGACCCAATGCCAGTTGCAGCCGGCCCGCCGCCTTTTCACGCACCAGGAATTCCTCGAACAGAAATGCGTTTTTCGCCAGCGCCTGCGCCTGTTGGCCAGGAAACAAGGAAATGAACTCATCGCGCAGCGTCAACAGGCAGGAGGGTTCCAAGCCGACCACCGGAACATTGCGCGCGACAAAGGGTTGCAGTGCGTCCAGCGTGCGGCGCGCCTCCTCTTTCGCCAGTTCGATCATTCCGGTCGCCAAGAACGTGCGGCCGCAGCAGAGCGGGCGACTGGAATCGCCGGCCGCGACGAAATGCACGGCATAACCGGCGGCCTCCAGTACCAATTTGGCGGCGCCGATGTTTTCATTTTCGAAATAGCGATTGAAGGTATCGGCGAACAGCACCACCCCCCGTGCCGCATTGCCGTCTGACGTTTTTTCACTTGCAATTGATGTCGCGATGGAACCGGCGGCCTTGGCCGAAGACCAACGAGGCAGGGAACGTCGAGCCGAAATGCCGGTGACAACTTCGCGCAGGCTCATCGCGCCCGGTAGCGCTTCCAGCAGGTTGGCAAGCCACGCCACCTTCGACACCACCGGCGCATAGCGGGGAAGATAGCCGACCAATTTGTCGCGCAATGTGTAGCCTTCCTGCTTTTTGTATTGATGCAGGAATTCGATTTTCATTTTCGCCATGTCGATGCCGGTTGGGCATTCGCGCTTGCAGCCTTTGCAACTGACGCAAAGTTCCATCGCCTCCTTCACCGAAACGGATGCGAAGCCGCCTTCGATCTGGTTCGATAGCGCCAGGCGCAGCGTATTGGCGCGGCCGCGCGTCAGGTGCGCTTCGTCGCGCGTGACGCGGTAACTGGGACACATGGTGCCTGCGTCGAACTTGCGGCAGTGCCCGTTGTTATTGCACATCTCGACCGCGGCGGCGAGTCCGCGCTCGCCAAACTCGGCGGACCAATCGAACGCCGCCGGAACTTCAGGTGTGGCATAGCCCGGCGCATAACGGAACAGGCTGCGGTCGTCCTGGCGGGTGGGCCGGACGATCTTGCCGGGATTCATTAACCCCTTGGGATCGAACAAGGCCTTCACCTCGCCCAGAGCAGCGGTGAGCCTCGGGCCGAAGAACGGAGCGATCCATTCGCTGCGCACCAATCCGTCGCCGTGTTCGCCGGAGTAGGCGCCCTTGTATTCCCGCACCAATTCGCAGGCTTCCTCGGCGATGGCGCGCATCTTCTGGGCACCGTCCGTTTTCATGTTCAGGACCGGACGCACGTGCAAGGTACCGACAGACGCGTGCGCGTACCAGGTCCCGCGCGTGCCGTGTTTCTCGAATACCTCCGTCAGGCGGCTGGTGTAATCGGCCAGATGTTCGAGCGGCACGCAGCAGTCCTCGATAAAGCTGACGGGTTTCCCTTCCCCCTTCATCGACATCATGATATTGAGGCCTGCCTTGCGCACCTCCCACAGCGACTTTTGCGCGCCGGCAGCCGTCATTTTGACGACGCAATCGGGCAGGCCGAGATCGCCCATCAGTTCCACAAGGTGATCCAGCTTGCTTCGCAGGACCTCTTCTACGTCGCCGGCAAATTCCACGAGCAGGATCGCGTCGGGCTCGCCTTGGAGGGCCGCGTCGATGACCGGACGGAAGGCCGGATTGTTGCGCGAGAGTTCGATCATGGTGCGATCGACCAGTTCTACCGCACTGGGGCCTAGCCGCACGATGTGCTGCGCACTTTCCATGGCGCGGCGAAAGGTCGGAAAATTCACCACGCCCAGCACCCTTTTTGCGGGCAGCGGCGAGAGCTTCAGTTGCAATGCGCGGAAGCAGGCCAACGTACCTTCGGAGCCGACCAGCATGTGTGCAAGATTGGGGACGTCGGTGGCGTATCCGAGCGGATCCTGCGGCGCGAAAATATCTAGGTTATAGCCGGCCACGCGCCGCAGCAGCGGAGGAAAACGCGCGGCAATTTCTTCGCGCTCGCGTTCGCATAAGGCACGCAGGCCGTTGGCGATTTCGCGAAAACGGGCAGAACGGCCGGTCAATGCCGCGTCGCGCCATTCGCCGAAACGCTCGCGACTGCCGTCGGCCAGCACCGCGTCGATAGCCGCCACGTTGTGCACCATATTGCCGTAGACGATCGAGCGCGAGCCGCAGGAATTGTTGCCGGCCATGCCGCCGATGGTGGCCTGCGCGGAAGTGGACACATCGACCGGAAACCAGAGGCCGTGTGCCTTGAGTCGTGCATTCAATTGATCGAGCACCATGCCCGGCTCGACCCAGGCGCGCAAAGCAGTAGTGTCCAGGTCGACGATTCTGTTGAGGTATTTGGTGTGGTCGATGACCAGCGCGGCGCCTACCGACTGGCCGCACTGCGAGGTGCCGGCGCCGCGCGGCAATATGGCAACACCCTG
>CAZCKI010000284.1:0-4772 GCA_964498815.1 uncultured Burkholderiales bacterium | reverse complement strand
GGATTGCGCCGGCAGCGCCAAGGCTGAGGGGCTGGGCGTTGCGCTAATGGAGTCGATGCAAAGCGACGATCCGACCGCGCTGATCGGCCTGCCGCTGATCGCCCTGGTCGACATGCTGCGTCGCGCCGGCTATCAGGTGCTGGCGTGAGCACCCAACCGGCCGCGAAGGGAACGCTGTACCTGATTCCCATGCCGCTGGCGGAACCGCCGCGCATCGCGGCTATCCTGCCGGCGGAGGTCATCGCCATCGTGCGCAGGCTCGACTACTTCATCGCGGAAAACGCCAAGACCGCACGCTCCTTCCTGCGTGCGATCGAAATCGCCCGGCCGATCCAGGAAATCTCGATCCAGGAAATCGATAAACACGGCGGCAACGACGGCATCGAATCGTGGCTGGCGCCGCTGCTGGCCGGACACGATCTCGGACTGGTTTCCGAGGCCGGCGCCCCGGCGGTGGCCGACCCGGGTGCGGCGATCGTCGCAGTCGCACACAAGCTGGGCCTGCGGGTGGCGCCACTGATCGGCCCGTCCTCGCTGTTGCTGGCGCTGATGGCCTCCGGCCTCGATGGACAGCGCTTTGCCTTTCACGGTTACCTGCCGCAGGAAAAGGCCGAACGCAGCCGCTCGATCGCCGAACTGGAGCGCGAATCGCGGCAGAAGCGACAAACGCAGATTTGCATAGAAACGCCCTACCGCAATGCGGCCTTGCTGGCGGACTTGCTGCAAACCTTGGCGCCGCGCACGCGCCTGTGTGTTGCGATCAATCTCACCGGCGCAGACGAGCAAATCCGCTCGCAAACGGTGGCGCAGTGGCGAAGCAAAGATTTCGACATCGGCAAGCGGCCGGCCCTGTTCTTGTTTCTGGCCTAGCCCGCGCCGATTCCGGTCCCGCCATGCGTGCGCTGCGAATCCTGAAAATCGCTTTGGCCGGCCTCGCAGCTCTCACCGCCTTGCTGGTGGCGTGCTTCGTCGCATGGAACTGGGAGCCGGATCGCAGCGTGGCCGAATTGCAGACGCGGTGGGCGCCGCCGCCTTCCACCTTTATCGAGGTAGAAGGCATGCAGGTACATATTCGCGACGAAGGTCCGCGCAGCGATCCGGCGCCCATCGTACTGCTGCACGGAACCTCTTCCAGCCTGCACACCTGGGACGGCTGGGTGGAGCAACTCAGGGCCACGCGCCGCGTAATCCGACTGGACCTGCCCGGCTTCGGCCTGACCGGCCCGTATGCGGACGACGATTACACCATCGATCATTACACCAAATTCATGCACGGCGTCCTGGACCGGTTGAGCATCGCGCGCTGCGTGTTGGTGGGCAATTCCTTCGGCGGACAAGTGGCAATCGCCACTGCACTGGCGCGGCCGGCTCGCGTGGACCGCTTGATCCTGATCGACTCCACCGGCTATCCGCTGGCGCCCGCTTCGATCCCGCTGGGCTTTCGCATCGCGCGCATGCCGGTATTGGGCCAGATCGCGCGCGTCACGCTACCGCGGCGCGTGGTGGAAGAAAGTGTGCGCAATGTCTACGGCGACCCGGAGCGCGTGACGCCCGCGCTGGTCGACCGCTACTTCGAACTTACACTGCGCGCAGGCAACCGCGGAGCGCTGGGCGAAAGGCTGAAGCAAGTACCTGTGGACGCGATCACCGCTAGCATCCCCGGTATCAGGATGCCTACGCTGATCCTCTGGGGTGGGCGCGACCGCCTGATTCCACCGGAGGCAGGACACCGCTTCGAACACGATATCGCCGGCAGCCGCCTGGTACTGTTCGATCTGCTGGGTCATGTGCCGCAAGAAGAAGATCCGATCGCCTCCCTGGCAGCGGCGCGAAGCTTCCTGAATCCACACTAGGGAAGCGGGGGCGAGGCCATCGACGCCAAACAATCCATGTCCACACTGCGCCAGATTCCCACGGGCATCTGGGTGCTGGGATTCGTCAGCATGCTGATGGACGTTTCCTCGGAAATGGTCCACAGCCTGTTGCCGCTATTCATGGTGACGGTGTTGGGCGCCAGCGCGTTCACGGTCGGTGTGATCGAAGGTCTTGCCGAATCGACCGCCTTGATCGTGAAAATCTTTTCCGGTGTGCTCAGCGACTATTGGGGCAAGCGCAAGGGACTCGCGGTGCTGGGCTATGCCCTTGGCGCTTTCACCAAGCCGCTGTTTGCGCTGGCGCCCAGCGCCGGCATCGTCCTGACGGCACGATTGGTGGACCGGGTCGGCAAAGGCATACGCGGTGCGCCACGCGACGCCCTGGTAGCGGACCTGGTGCCCGAGCACATGCGCGGCGCCGCGTTCGGACTGCGCCAGTCGCTCGATACCGTGGGTGCGTTCCTCGGCCCGCTGCTGGCCGTCGGCCTGATGTTGCTGTGGGCCAACGATTTTCGCGCCGTGTTCTGGGTGGCGGTGATTCCGGGCTTGATGGCGGTGGCGTTGCTGTATTGGGGCTTGCGCGAACCCGAAACCAACCGCGGTTCGCGCCGTGTCAATCCGCTTCGACTGGCGAATCTGCGACGCCTTGGCACCGGCTACTGGTGGGTAGTCGGCGTCGGCGCCGTATTCACCTTGGCGCGGTTCAGCGAAGCCTTCCTGGTGCTGCGCGCGCAGCAGGGAGGCATGCCGCTCGCCCTGGTGCCGCTGGTGATGGTTGCCATGAACGTCGTCTATTCCCTGACCGCATACCCGTTCGGCAAAATATCCGATCGGGTACCACATCGCACCCTGCTGATGTGGGGCCTCGCGGTGTTGATAGTCGCGGATCTGGTGCTGGCCGCCGGCAGCGAATGGTGGTTGGTACTGGCAGGTGTGGCGCTGTGGGGAGTGCACATGGGGATGACTCAGGGATTGCTTGCCGCGATGGTCGCGGATACGGCCCCGGCAGATTTGCGCGGTACCGCCTATGGATTCTTCAACTTGCTGAGCGGCATCGCCCTGTTGGTGGCGAGCGTACTGGCAGGCTGGTTATGGGATCGCTTCGGCGCTTCCGCGACATTTCACGCAGGCGCGGCATTCAGCCTGGTCGCCCTGGTGGCGTTGGCGGTTTCGATCGCTCCATCGCCTGGCAACGACGGCAATACCTGACCATTGCGGCAGGTAGCTTAAACCCCGCCGGATCAGTCGGACGCCAGGCTCTCCGGCGCAAACAGCGAGCGCTTGACCAATAGCGGCGCCAAATCGGCGGGGCTTAACGGCACGCTGAAATAGTAACCCTGCCCGACGCCGCAGCCCTTGGCACGCAGCAAGGTAAGTTGTCCGGCGGTTTCGATGCCTTCCGCGATGATTTCCAGGTCCAGCGATTTCGCCATATTGATGATGGCGACCACGATCGCCGTGTCGTTGGGGTCGACGGTGATATCGCGGATGAAGCTCTGGTCGATCTTGAGCTTGCCGATCGGCAGGCGCTTGAGATAGGAAAGGCTCGAATAGCCGGTGCCGAAATCATCGACGGCAAGATGCACGCCCATGCTGGAAATTTCGTTGAGCAACTGCACGCTGCCCTCGCCCTGGCGCATCACCTGACTCTCGGTGATTTCCAGTTCCAGCAAGGCGGGATCGAGGCCGGTTTCATCGAGGATCGACACCAGTGAATCGAGGAAGCCCTTGTCGTTCAGCTGGCGGGCGGACAGGTTGACGGCCATGCGCCGCGGCGGCAGGCCCATGTCCAGCCATTGCTTGTTCTGGCGGCAGCTTTCGTGCAGCACCCAGCGTCCCAGTTCGTTGATGAGGCCGGTTTCCTCGGCGAGCGGAATGAACTCGCCCGGCATCATGGTGCCGCTCTCTTCGGACACCCAGCGCACCAGCGCCTCGACCGCCACCATGGCGCCGGTATTGAGGTCGATCTGCGGCTGGTAGACGAGCGTGAAATCGCCGTTTTGCACCGCAGCGCGCAGGCTCGACTCCATCACCGCGCGCCGCTTCACGGCGATGTTCATCTGCGAGGTGAAGAACTGATAGGTGTTCTTGCCGAGGCTCTTGCCGTGGAACATTGCGGTGTCGGCGTTCTTGAGCAAGGTCGGCGGGTCGCGGCCGTCTTCCGGATAGAGCGCGATGCCGATCGAGCCGGAAATATGCTGGTCGCTGCCGCCGAGTTGAAACGGTGCGCGCAGGGCGTCGAGGATATTTTGCGCGACCTTGGACGCGCCCAGGTGGCTGTCCAGCTGGTCCAGCAAGACGATGAATTCATCGCCACCCTGCCGGGCGATGGTGTCGTGGCTGCGCACCGAACTGGTCAGGCGCGAGGACATCTGGCGCAGCAGGTCGTCGCCCATGTCGTGGCCGAGGGTGTCGTTGATGTTCTTGAAATTGTCCAGGTCGATGAACATCACCGCCAGGCGCTTGCCGGAACGCTCGGCGTGGTTAATGGTCTGCGAAATGCGGTCCTGCATCAGCGAGCGATTCGGCAGGCCGGTCAATGCGTCGTGGTACGCCAGATGCTGGATGCGTTGCTGGATCTGGCGGCGCTCGGTGACGTCACGGGTGTTGACGATGATGCCGGACACCGCCGGCACGTTCAGGCAGTTTTTGCCGATCGATTCGAGCGTGCGCCAGGTACCGTCGGCGGCGCGCACCCGAAATTCCGCCGCCTGTTGCATCTCGCCGCGTTCCACCAGTTGGCGGAAACGCTCGCGCAACATGCCGGCGTCGTCGCGATGGACGAAGTCGAACTGGCTCTTGCCGAGCATATCCATCGGATCGACGCCCAGCAGGTGCCGCACCGACGGACTTTGGTAAATGATGATGCCGTCCACATCGAGCACCGTGACGATATCC
>CAZCKI010000283.1:0-4790 GCA_964498815.1 uncultured Burkholderiales bacterium | reverse complement strand
GGCCCTGGCGGTCGAGGTCGGTGAGGGTGAGGCGGCACACGCCGCCCTTGGGGGTGGCACCGATTTTCGCGAGTTCCATCAGAGAAGCCCACAGGCGCTCGCCGTTGATGCGCAGTTCGTCGGTGACGGGTTTGGTTTTCATGTCCATGTTCGTTCTCCTGGTCGCTTACTTGTTACTGCAACACATTAGTGCGCACCTTCAAAAACACCGTCATTCCCGCGAAAGCGGGAATCCTGTGTCGTTTGGCAAACGTCGCTGGGTCCCCGCCTGCGCGGGGACGACGGCGTTTGTTTTCGAACACACATGTGGCATTCATTTCGTTAACGAGTCACGGCTGTTGGCGCCAAATCCTGCGACCGCAAAGCCGCCGCCTGAAAGTTTGCACCAAACGCAGGACGCTTGAGATAACGCCCCTTGCCGGCTTCTGCGTTGAGCTGACCCATTGAATACACCAAGCGGCCCTGACTCACGGTATGGCTGGGCACGCCGCGCACCTTGCGGCCTTCGAAGATGTTGAAGTCCACCTTGCTGTGGTGGGTCTTGGCGGAAATGGTCTTGCTGCCGGCGGGGTCCCACAGCACCAGGTCGGCATCGGCGCCGGCGGCGATGATGCCCTTTTGCGGATAGAGGTTGAAAAGCTTGGCGGCATTGGTCGAGGTGACGGCGACGAACTCGCTGGGGGTGAGGCGGCCGCTGTTGACGCCCGCGTCCCAGATCACCGCCATGCGTTCCTCAATGCCGCCGCAGCCGTTGGGGATCTTGGAGAAGTCGGCCTTGCCGGCGGCCTTTTGCGGCGCGCAGAAGGTGCAGTGGTCGGTGGCCGTGGTGTGCAACTGCCCCGACTGCAGGCCGCGCCATAGCGCTTCCTGGTGGCCCTTGGGCCGGAACGGCGGCGACATCACATAGGCGGCGGCATGAGCGAAATCGGGGTGGCGATAGACGCTGTCGTCGATGGTGAGATGCCCCGCCAGCACCTCGCCGTACACGCGCTGGCCGCGCGCGCGGGCGCGGGTGATGGCCTCGGCGGCTTCGATGCACGATACGTGCACGATATAGATCGGCACGCCGAGCACGTCGGCGATGGCGATGGCGCGATTGGCGGCTTCACCCTCGACCATCGGCGGGCGCGACAGCGGGTGGCCTTCGGGACCGGTGATGCCCATCTTGGCCACCTCGGCCTGCAGCAGATACACCAGCTCGCCGTTCTCGGCATGCACGGTGGGCATGGCGCCCAATTCGAGCGCGCGCTTGAAGCTGTTCACCAGGGTTTCGTCGTCGCACATGATGGCGTTCTTGTAGGCCATGAAGTGCTTGAAGCTGTTGATGCCTTCTTCTTTCACCAGCGTGCCCATGTCTTTGTGCACCGACTCGCTCCACCAGGTGACCGCGACGTGAAAGCCGTAGTCGGCGGCGGACTTCTCGGCCCAGCCGCGCCAGGTGCGATAAGCCTCCATCAGCGGCTGCTGCGGATTGGGGATGACGAAGTCGATGATGCTGGTGGTGCCGCCGGCCAGGCCCGCGGCGGTGCCGGTGAAGAAGTCGTCGGCGGTCACCGTACCCATGAAGGGGAGCTGCATATGCGTGTGCGGGTCGATGCCGCCGGGTAAAACATATTGGCCGGACGCATCAATAGTCTGCGCGCCGGCTGGCGCTTGTATTGCGGCGTCATCGCCCACGGCGGCGATGCGGCCATCGATGCACAGCACATCGGCTTTGAATTCGCGGTCGGCGTTGACGACGGTGCCGCCGCGGATGAGTAGGGAAGTCGTCATGGTGTTGCTGCTCCGTTTAGTACAGCTGAATCAAATTGCGTTGCATTTAAACAAATGTGATGTCGTCCTGAGCGTAGCGAAGGACCTCATCTGCTCGCATGCGGCGACTATATGCAAAGGGATGAGATCCTTCGCTACGCTCAGGATGACAGCTCTATTCATTGACTCTGCCTCTTTCCGTGCATGCCGACGCGATAGACGACGGCCGAAATCGCCAGCCCAATAAACCACGCATACGTATACACGCCCTTGAAAAACTCGCCCACATCCGGAAAGCTCTGCGGAAACGCCGCGTTTAGGAACCCCGGCACATTGGGCAGCACGCCCAATGCGAATGCGACGATCGCAACCCAGTTCCAGCCGGACGAGTAGGTGTAGCTGCCGTGCTCCTGGTAAAGGTCCGTCACAATCAGTTTGGTGCGGCGGATCAGGTAGTAATCGACTATGAGGATGCCCGCGACCGGACCGAGCAGGGCCGAGTAGCCGATCAGCCAGGTGAAGATGTAACCCTGCGTCGATTCCAGCACCTTCCAAGGCATCATCAGGATCGCGATACCGGCGGTGATGCAGCCGCCGGTCTTGTAGGAAATGCGGCCGGGGCTGAGCGCGGAGAAATCGTAGGCAGGACCGACCAGGTTGGCGGCGAGGTTGACGCTGACGGTGTCGACCAGCAGGATCAGCAGCGCAATCAGCACGCCGGCGCCGCTCATGCGGCTGGAGAGATCGACCGGGTCCCAGATCGCCTTGCCGTAAATGACCACGGTGGCCGAGGTGACGAACACCGCCATCATCGCCAGGAGGCCCATCGGCACGGGCAGGCCCACGCCCTGGCCGATCAATTGATCGCGCTGCGATTTGGCGAAGCGCGTGAAGTCCGGGATGTTGAGCGCGAGGGTCGCCCAGAAACCGACCATGGCGGTGAGCGAGGGCCAGAACACGGCGTTGAACTGGCCCGCTTTCTTGCCGCCTTCGACGAACTGCGAAGGCTGGTCGATGATGGGGCCGAAGCCGCCCGCCTTGTTATAGGCCCAGGCCAGCAACAGGAAACAGATGACGATCTTGAACGGCGCGGTATAGGTCTCGAGCTTGCGGATCGAATCGATGCCGTGGATCACGTAGTAGAACTGGATGGCCCAGAACACCAGGAAGCAGATCAGCTGGCTGAAGGTGATGCCCAAGCCCGCGAGCTTGTCACCACCCAGCGGCGTGCCCATCAGCACACCGATCAGCGTGTGGATCATCATGCCGCCGAACCAGGTCTGGATGCCGTACCAGCCGCAGGCGACCAGCGCGCGCAACAGGGCCGGCAGGCGCGCGCCGATGGTGCCGAAGGAGGCACGCGCCAGCACCGCATAGGGAATGCCGTACTTGGCGCCGGCGTGGCCGATCAATAGCATCGGGATCAGCACGATGGCATTGCCCAGGAACACGCAGCCGACCGCCTGCCCCCAGGACATGCCGGTCTCGATGAGGCTGGCCGCCAGGGTATAGGCGGGGATGCACATCACCATGCCGATCCAGAGCGCGGTGAAGTGATACCAGCGCCAGACGCGCTGGGCTTCGGTGGTGGGTTGCAGGTCTTCGTTGATCAGCGTGCCACTCATGCTCGCTCCGGGTGAGAGTTGCTACTGACTAATGACGCCATTCTTCCATTTCCGTCATTCCCGCGAAGGCGGGAATCCAGTGTCGTTCGACGAAAGTCACTGGGTCCCCGCTTTCGCCGGGACGACGCAGATTACTTCTACGTCAAACATGAAATGTGTCGCCTTGGTTTCCGACCGCTACGTAAATACCACTATTAGACAAAATCTACCCCAACTGCGGAAACGCGAACTCCGGTCCTTTGCTGACACTGTCCGGCCAGCGCTGCATCACCGCCTTGTGACGGGTGTAAAAGCGCACCGCCTCCGGACCGTAGGCGTGATGATCGCCGAAGAGGCTGCGTTTCCAGCCGCCGAAGCTGTTGAAGGCCATGGGCACCGGCAGCGGCACGTTGACGCCGACCATGCCGACCTGGATGTTGCGCACGAATTCGCGCGCCACACCGCCGTCGCGCGTGTACACCGCGACCCCGTTGCCGTACTCGTGGCTGTTGATGAGTTGCACCGCGCTGGACAGATCGGGCACGCGCACCAGGCACAGCACCGGGCCGAAGATTTCCTCGCGGTAGACGATCATGTCGGGGCGCACGTGATCGAGCAAGGTGCCGCCGACGAAAAAGCCTTTTTCGAAACCGGATACCTGGTAGTTGCGGCCGTCGACCACCGCTTTGGCGCCCTGTTCGACACCCTTGCCGATGAGGCCTTCGATGCGTTCCTTGGCTTGTGCGGTGATGATGGGACCCATCTCGGCGCCGTCCTGATGGCCTTCGCCGATCTTGAGCGCGGCCACTTTCGGCGCGAGCTTGGCGGCCAGCTTGTCGCCGACATCGCCTACGGCAACCGCCACCGAGATCGCCATGCAGCGTTCGCCGGCCGAGCCGTAGGCGGCGCCGATGAGCGCGTCGGCGGCCTGGTCGAGATCGGCGTCGGGCATCACCACCATGTGGTTCTTGGCCCCGCCAAGTGCTTGCACACGCTTGCCGTGCTCGCTGCCGGTGCGGTAAATGTATTCGGCGACGTGGGTGGAACCCACAAAGCTCACCGCCTGGATTTCCGGATGGGCGAGGATGGCGTCGACCACGATCTTGTCGCCCTGCACGACGTTGAACACGCCGTCGGGCAAGCCCGCTTCCTTCAGCCACTGCGCGGAGAGAATGCTCGCCGAAGGATCGCGCTCGGAGGGCTTCAGCACGAAGGTGTTGCCGCAGGCGATGGCCAGCGGATACATCCACATCGGCACCATGGCCGGGAAATTGAAGGGGGTGATGCCGGCCACCACGCCCAGCGGCTGGCGCATCGACCAGGCATCCATGCCGCGCGCGATCTGATCGGTGTATTCGCCCTTGAGCAATTGCGGGATGCCGGTGGCGAACTCGACCACTTCCAGGCCGCGCTGCACTTCACCGAGCGCGTCGG
>CAZCKI010000282.1:0-4797 GCA_964498815.1 uncultured Burkholderiales bacterium | reverse complement strand
TCTGTCGACCCGTTCAGAGGCCCTCATGAACCTTCGCGACCTGCGCTACCTGGTGGCGCGCGCCGACCACAAACACTTCGGCAAGGCGGCCGGCGCCAGCTTCGTTTCGCAGCCGACCCTGTCCACCCAGGTGAAAAAGCTGGAGGACGAGCTGGGCATGGCCCTGATCGAGCGCAACCCGCGCAATGTGCTGCTGACCGAGGTCGGCGAGGCGGTGGTGGCGCGGGCGCGCATCATGCTGCGCGAGGCCGACGAGATCAAGAACATCGCGCGGCGTGCGCGCGACCCGGAAGCGGGCAGCTTGCGTCTCGGCATCTTCCCGACGCTGGGACCGTATCTGCTGCCGCACGTGGTGCCGGCCATCGTCAAGCGCTTCCCGAAACTGGAAATGCAGTTGTTCGAGGAAAAGACCGCCACCATCCTGACGCGCCTGCATGAAGGCACGCTCGACGCCGGCATCCTGGCGCTGCCGATCCACGACGACAGCCTGCACGCTGAATTCCTGTTCGAGGAAACGTTCGTGTTGGCGACCTCGAAAAACGATCCGCTCGCCAAGGCGAAAAAGATCAAGCTGGTCGATATCGCCGATGTCAGTCTGATGCTGTTGGATGAAGGCCACTGCCTGCGCGACCAGGCGCTGGAGGTGTGCCGCATGGCGGGCGCCGGCGAGCGCTCCGGCTTTCGCGCCACCAGCCTGGAAACCTTGCGTCACATGGTCGCAGCCAATGCCGGCACCACCTTGCTGCCGGCGCTGGCGGTGCACCCGCCGGCACCGCTGTCGGACAATGTGGTGCTGGTGCCGTTCGCGGCGCCGCAGCCGCACCGTCGCATCGCCATGGTCTGGCGGCGCTCGTCGGCATTGACGGCGTTTTTGTATCGGCTGGCGCCGATCTTCAAGGCGTTGCCGAAGAGCTTGCTGAAGTGGCCCTAGGGTTTTGCCGCCGCGCATAGCGCAGCTACGTTCGGCTGCGCCGCGATGTCCCAGCACAGTCTTTTGAGCGCGTCCGCCCTCGCTAGGCCCAGCACCGGCACGACGAGGCCCGCGAATTTCGCCTCGAGTTGAGCATCGCTCATGGGCTTGGCCATGCTGCCGATGGCGTGCGCTACGAACAGATGTATGCGCCGGCCGTTAGTGAGGATGGCGGTGGCGTCGACCTGGTCTTCGTGAATACTCGCATCCACCGTGGCGTGGATTTTGGCGCGCAGCGCCAGCATGTCGGGGCGATTGACGATGTGATCGTCGAATTCGTCCTCGCCGGCCTTGCCGAAAATCAGTCCGGCGGCCGCCGCGTGGTAGACGCTGAACTTGCCTTCGAGGCCGTCCTTGGGCGTTTTCTTGCCGGTCAGTTCCAGCACCAGCGAGTGCACCCTGAGTTCGATGCGTTCGACCTGCTCGGCCTTGACGCCCTGGCTGTCGCGCAACTGCACGCAGGCGTCGATCGAAGGATGAATGACGATACCGCAGGCGAAGGGCTTGTAGGTATTGAAGGAAATTTCGAAGCGCTGGCCCAGTTCCTCGGTGACTTCGCGCCAGTCGGTCTTGGTGGACACCACCTGCGCGTAGCCGCGCGGCGCTTCCAGCGCGCGCTTCGACGCAGTAAAGCCGTGCTTGGCAAGCAAGGCGGAGGTGAGGCCGGCGCGCGCGGCGGCTCCTGGATGGAAGGGCTTGGTCATGGTGCCGAATTGCTCGCGCAGGCCGATCGGCTGCGAGGCGGCGATGCCCAGCGCCATTTGCGTCTTGTCGGAGTCGAGCTTCATCAGTCGCGCGCACGCCGCCGCCGCGCCTATCGTGCCGGTGGAGCCGGTAATGTGCCAGCCGCGGTCGTAGTGCTGCGGATACATCATATTGCCGATGCGGCAGGAGACATCTATACCAAGCACCATCGCGTCGATCACCTCGCGTCCCGATGCGCCGGTATTTTCGGCCAGCGCCAGCAAAGCGGAGGCGACCGGGCCGGCCGGGTGGATGATGGTCTTGAGGTGGGTGTCGTCGAAATCGAAGGTATGCGAGGAAATGCCGTTCAGCAGCGCTGCACCCGCCATGTCGATTTTCTCCGGGCGGCCGAGGATGGTGGCTTGCGGCGAGGGTGACATTTCCTGCATGGCGGCGAGGCCGGCCTGCAGGGCGGCGTGTTGCGCGGCGCCGACCGCGCAGCCGACCCAGTTGAACCAGGTGCGCGCCGCCTCGTGTTCCACCGCGTCGTTCCAGCCGCGCGATGGATGAGATGCTACAAATTCGGCCAATAGGCGAGTGATGGGAGGTGCGTTGTGGTCGGCTTGTACAGTGGTGTTTTGGGCCACGAGTTTTCCTAATCGATTTCGATTTTGCGCAATTTCGCCAGTCGCTCCCATTTGGCGATATCGGCTTTCATGTACGCGCCGAATTGCTCGGGGGTCATCGGCATCGGTTCCAGCGCTTCGCCGGACAATTTCTCGCGCAGGTCGGGCGAGGCGATCATCTTGTTGATCTCCTCGTTGAGGCGCTTCACGATAGTCGGCGACAATTGCGCGGGGCCGACGATGCCGTACCACTGCACACCGTCGAAGCCCTTCCAGCCCAGTTCCTCGAAGGTCGGCACATTGGGCAATAGCGGGTGGCGCACGGCACCGGTGACGGCGATTGCCCGCATCTTGCCGGCCTTGATGTGCGGCAGCGCCGCGGCCAGACCCGGGAAGGAGACTTGCGTTTGCCCGCCCATCAGGTCGGTCAGCGCCGGGCCGATGCCGCGATAGGGTGCGTGCACCATGTCGATGCCGGTGCTTTCCTTGAACAATTCCGCCACCAGGTGGGTGAGGGTGCCCTGGCCGGATGAGCCGTAGCTCAGCTTGACGTCGGTCTTACCGTAGGCGATCAGTTCCTTGACCGTCATCACCGGCACCGACGGATGCACCAGCAGCACGTTCGGCGTGCCGCCGACCATGGCGATGGGGGTGAAGTCCTTGATGGCGTCGTAGGGGAGCTTGCGCAAGGCCGGGTTGGTGCCGTGGGTGCCGACGTAGCCCACCATCAGCGTATAGCCGTCGGCTGCCGCGCGCGCGGTCGCCTGCGAGCCCAGGATGCCGCCGCCGCCGCTGATATTCTCAACGATCACCGATTGGCCCAGCGCCTTGCCGAGCCGGTCCGCCACCAGCCGGGCGACCAGGTCAACGCCGCCGCCGGGTTGCACCGGGGCGATGATCTTGAGGGTCTTGGACGGCCACGGTGCGTCTGCGGCCAGAGCCGTGGCAGCGAGGCCTGTGGCAGCGAGCGCCGCCAGCGCCGTGCGGAGTATCAACTTGCTTTTCATTGTCATCCCCTCGAGGCCGATACCGGCAATGTAGCGATCAATCGGTCGCCACGGAATGACGCAGCGCAATCAGCCCGCTTCGATCATGGCCCGCACGCGCGAGACGATCTCTTCGGGGAAGGCGATGGCGCGCCGGGCGATGCTGTCCATGTACACGCCGGTCAATTTCGTGGTGGCGGAGACTTCACCGGTGTGGGCGTTTTTCATCTCGTGGGTGAAGATCACCACTTTTTCGCGAATTTCAATGATCTTCGAGGTGACGGTGACGATGTCGCCGGCCATCAGCTCGCGCTTGTAGGCAATGTGCTGCTCGACGGCGGCCATGCCGCGATTGTGCTCGCGCAGGAATTGCGGCGTGATGCCCAGCTCGCCGAACAGGTGCCAGGTGGCCTCGTCGAACTTGCCCACGTACCACATCACGTTCATGTGGCCCATGTGATCGCAGTGCCAGGGGTAGACCGCGCCCTTGTAAGTTATCAATTCACTCATTGCCATAGACAGTGTTGCAAAAAGCGGTTCAGTGCACGCCGCCCAGATAAGCGGCACGCACGGCAGGATCGTTCTTCAGCTTGTCCGCTGTGCCGTGCACGGCGATGCGGCCGTTTTCCAGCACGTAGCCGTAGTCGGCCACGTCCAGCGCGGCGGCGGCGAACTGCTCGACCAGCAGCATGGTGATGCCTTCGGATTTCAGGCGGCGGATGATGGCGAACACTTCCGCCACCAGAATCGGCGCGAGTCCCATCGAAGGTTCGTCCAGCAACACCACTTCGGGATTGAGCATCAGCGCGCGGGCGATGGCGAGCATCTGCTGTTCGCCGCCGGACAGGGTGCCGGCCAACTGGTTGCGCCGCTCCTGCAGGCGCGGGAACATGGCCAGCGATTTTTCCAGGTCGGCTGCGATATCGCCGCGCGTACGCGAGCGTGTGTAGCGTGCGAAGGCGCCGAGGCGGATATTGTCGACCACCGACAGGGTCGGAAAGACACGCCGTCCTTCCGGCGAATGGGCGAGGCCGGCGCGGGCGATGCGGTGCGAGTCCTGGCCAGTGATTTCCCGGCCAGCCAGCGTGACGCGGCCCGAGCGCGGGCGGATCATGCCGGAGATGGCGCGCATAGTGGTGGTCTTGCCGGCGCCGTTGGAGCCGATCAGCGTGACCAGGTTGCCCTTGGGGACGTTGATGTTGATGCCGTGCAGGACTTCGGTTTTGTCGTAGCCGGCGTGCAGGTCTTCGATCGTTAACATGGCATGGTTCCGATGGTCAGGCGGCTGCGGGAGCCTGGGGGGCCAGGCTTTCGCCGCTGCCGCCGAGGTAGGCTTCGACTACACGCGGGTCGTTTTGCACCTCGGCCGGTTTGCCGGAGGCGATTTTCTGGCCGAAGTCGAGCACGGTGACGGTGTCGCTGATGCTCATCACCACGTCCATATGATGTTCGATCAGGATCACCGTGATGCCGTGTTCCTTGATCTTGCGGATGATCTCGATCAGTTCCTTGATGTCGGGCGCGGTCAGGC
>CAZCKI010000281.1:0-4817 GCA_964498815.1 uncultured Burkholderiales bacterium | reverse complement strand
GGTCGACAGCACCCGTGCCGAATCCCGACAGGCCGAACGTTCCGGACGAGGGCACCGCCACCAGCCGTGGCGTGGTGCCGACGGTATACAGCGCGGAGCCGGCGATGCTGGTGACCATCGGCAAATTATTGCTGCCGTTCAGCTTGCCGGTGACATCCGCCAGGCGTCCGCCCCAGCCGGTGCGCGAATCCGTGTTGGAGATCGACGCCTGCCACTGGTTTTGCTGGTCGGAATGCGAAAACAATTGCTGCGGCTTGGCAATCTGGATATTGAGGTAATCCGCCTTGGTAAGCGGCTGTATCAGCGTGCCGGTGTTGCACATCACCGCCAGCTTGCCCGCGTCCCACACCGTCTTCAGCGAGGAAAACTGGGGATGGAGTCCATAGCTTGCGCTGCCGGTTTGGGGAGTAATGCCGATCAATTGGTTTTGTGCGATAGCGACACCGTTGGCGACTCCGCCGCGCGCATTCAGGTAGGTGGCATAGGAAGCTGTGTCGTTGGGCACGATCAGATTGTTGGCGTCGTTGCCGCCGAACAGGAAGATGCATACCAGCGCCTTGTAATCGGTCGCCTGCTGGGCGAGCGCGTTGGCGAGGCCCAGGCCTTCCAACGTGCCCATGGCCGAGACGGCGCCGGTGGCGGAGATCGATTGCAGGAAGCGCCGGCGGGTGATGATGTAAGGACCGTTCATGATCAGCGCTCCACTTGGAATTGGCTGGAAGTCAGCACCAGGTAGGCGGCGGTCTTGGCGCGCTGCAGGCTGGAGGCTGCCGGGACGGCGGTGACGGCATCGACGATTTTTTGCTGTGCGGTGGCCGACACGCCCCCGGCGGCAAAGGTCCACGACAGCTTGTCGACCAATGCGGCCGGCGTGGCCGCCAGTTGTTGCCAGGGCAGCCAATTCACAGTGGTGCCGGTCGATCCGAGCACGGTCGCATCGGCGGCCACCACCGGCGTATTATTGTTGCCCGGCGTGAGGTAGGTATTGAGGAAATTCTCGCGCGCAAAGGCGGTGGTGGAATTGAAGATGCCGAATTCGGGGCCATTCATGCCGTTCGAGATGGTTGCTTCCGGCGAGTAGTAGTTGAACACGGTAGGCGAATAAAACAGTTTTTGGCCGAGATTGTTGAGATTGTCCGGCTTGATCAGCACCACGCCGTCGCTCGCCGCACCGAGACCGCGCAACACGTTGGTGGTAAACAGCACCGGCTCCAGCAGGTGGCCGTAGCCTAGGTCGGTTTTGACGTCGCCGCGCGCTTCGCTGTCGAGCAGGATCGCGCGTACTACCGCCTTCAGGTCGCCGCGCACGCCGCTGCCGTTATTGTTGAACACGGCGGTGACACGCGCGACGTAGGCCGGGCTGGGATTGCCGCCGACCAGCTTCTGGATCAGCTGCTTGCCGACGAAGGGGCCGACGTTGGGATGGTTAAACAGGTGGTTGAGCGCGTCGTCCAGATCCTTGGCCGTGGTCTGGTTGGGCGGGATCACGAAGCCATCGACCAGGGTCTTGCTGCCGGTATCGTGGTTCGACTCGACTGCGGTCATCGGGAATTCGTAATCGACGCCGTTATTGCGGGTCGCGGCGGAGCCGTCCGCATTGGCGTAGGTCCAGCCGGTAAATACCCGCGCCAGGTTTTCCACCGTGGTCTGGTTGTACGAGGGTACCGGTACCCCGCTGGCGTCCTTGACCTGGGTGCCGTCCGGGTTCAATTGGTAGAGGCCGATCGAAAACAGCTGCATGATTTCACGCGCGTAGTTTTCGTTGGCGGAAATCCCCTGCGCCGCATTCGGCTTGTTGGAATTAGCCATGTCGAGATAGCGGCCCATCGCCGGGGACAGGGTCACCGCCTTCAGCAAATCCTTGTAATTGCCGAACGCGTTGTCGAGAAAGATCTGCTGGTAACGCGACATGCCGTAGGCGTGAAAAATCTCCACACCCGAGGTCACGAGTACCTGCGACAGCGCAAAAGCCACGCGCTGGCGCAATTGGTCCTGGCCGGTCAGCGCATTCTGCACAAATGCCAGCTGCACCAGGAACAGCGTGTAGTTGTCGCGCGCGCAGGAACTGGAGGGGCTCGACGCCGGCAGGGTCGTGTCGTTGATGCAACTGGCGGGCTGCGTGTATACGACGAACGGCAGGTTGGGATAAAACGATTGCGTAGGCCCGCCGCTTAACTGGTAGTCGACCCAGCCGGTGATGCCGCGCGCATTGACGTCGGCCAGGGCGGCATCGTTGGGCCCGAAGGTCGCCTGCTTGAGCAGGCGGTACATATCGGACTGATCGGCGGTGGATACGCCGGGCACACACATATTGGCGCCTTCCGGGATCCAGCCCTTGTCGATGGTGTCCTGATAGACCGGAATATTGTTCGAGAATCGATGATTGACGATGAAGCCGGCGTAATTGCGATACACCGGCTGGGTGCCGGCCGTGGCGCAGACGCCGTTTACGGGAAGGAAGGCGTAATACACGGTACCTTCGAACTGCCAGCCGGTGTATGCGACACCCGCCGCGGTCGCGACCGCGCGACCGGCGGCTTCCACCGACTTCACATAATTGCACTCACCGACCGAGGCGGTATAGAAGTGCGAGCCGTAACCCGCCGAATAGAACCGGCACACCGGGTTGGCGCCGGGTGGCGCATCGGCAGCCGTGCGCCATACCTTGTAGGTTTGCCCGGTACGCGCCCAGCCGGGACCGGCGCCGCCGGTGTCGACCAGGTTGATTTCAAATGCGGACTCGGTGCGGAAGTAGCGTCCGGTCTGCGAGTTGTAGAACTCGATGGAATCCGCGGTGGCGGCTTGCGCCAGCGCGGGACCCAATGCGGCAGCCGAGAGCGAAACTGCGGCTACGGTTCGAAGCAAGAACTGACGTGCCTGCATACTTCCCCCTGTTAGCCTGTGGGCCGGACCGCTTCCCCAACCCCTATTGGACATCATATGCGCGATCAACGGCCAGTCCAACCGACCGGTGGACGTCGTATTGTAACCAGAGGTAGCTATTATTGCTGACCCGTCGCCGAACAGCGACGGGCGGCCGTAAAAGCCTATATCAGTCGCCGAAGCGTGCTCCGGCGGCAATACCGTAAGCGGCGGCAAATTCGGCCGGTGACACCTTCTTGCCTTCTTCGTGTTTCAACTTGGCGACTTCGATCTGCCCGCCTTGCGCGGTGATGAAGAGCGACTTCTCGCCGATTTCGGTGACTTCACCCGGTTTGCCCTTGACGGCGCCGAAAGTGCGCACCAGATGCTTTCGGCTACCGAACAGCTGCACCTTCTTGCCGGCCAGCGTGGTCCACGCGCCCGGCGCCGGATCGCAGCCGCGGACCAGATTGTGGATGTAGTCGACATGGTTGTTGAAATTGATTTTGGCTTCCGCCGCGCGGCACCAGCCTTCGTAACTCGCCTGCGATTCGTCCTGCACCGCCTCGCTGTGCTTGCCCGCCACCACCAGGTCGGCGGCTTCGACCATCGCGGCGACACCCATCGGAAACAGGCGATCAAAGTACACGCTACCCAAGGTATCGTTCTCGCTCACCGGCGTCTTCTTCTGCAATACCACTTCGCCCTCATCCAGGCCGTCGTTGGGACGGAAAATGGTCAGCCCGGTTTCAGTCTCGCCCCTGATAATCGGCCAGTTGATCGATGAGGGGCCGCGATACTTGGGTAGCAGTGAGGGGTGATACTGAATGGTGCCGTGCTTGGGAATCCTGACGAAATCCTGCGGCGCGAATTGCAGCACGAAGGCCATGATGCCGATTTCCACGTTCAGGTCTTTCATTGCCTGCACGGCATCCGGCCCCTTCAGCGAAGGCAGCTGAAACGTTTTCAAACCCTTTTCCTGCGCCGCAACGCGCAGCGGATCGGGCTTGGCGCCTTCCTTTTCAGGAGCGCAGAATACGCCGGCCACTTCGTCGCCGCGGGCGAGGAAGGCTTCCAGGACGGCTTTGCCGAAGTCTTGCTGGCCGATGATTGCGATTTTCATTTGTAAATCCTTGTGAGGGGTGAGGCGTGAGAGGTGAGGAGGTGTGCCTTCAAGCTCTTGTGAGGGGTGAGGCGTGAGGGGGAGAGGAGGCCACCAATTTGGCACGCCTCCTCACACTTCACCCCTCTCTCCTCACAGGCTTTCGATTCACCCCTCACCCCTCACCCCTCACAGTTATTTCTTGGGCGGCGCCGAAAACGCGCCCGCAGTTTTTAGCGCGGCGACCTTCGCGTCGTCATAACCAAGCACATTCACCAGCACGTCGTCCGTATGCTCGCCCAGCAGCGGTGAACGCTCGATTTTGGCTGGCGAGGCCGACAGCTTGATCGGCATGCCGACGTTGAACCATTTGCCGCGCTGCGGATGGTCGAGTTCCACGTACATTTCGCGGCCGCGCACGTGCTCGTCGGTGGCGAGATCGCTGGTGGACATGATGGGGCCGCAGGGCACGTCGATCGGGTTCAGGATCGCCATGAATTCGCGCTTGGTGTAGTTGGCGGCGTACTTGTTGATCAGCGCCCATACTTCCTGCTGGTTCTTGCGACGGTCGGCGATGGCGGCGAAGCGCGGGTCGGCGGCGAGTTCCGGCATGCCGAGCGAGGGGCCGATCAGATTGGCGAGCGCCGCCCAGACCGCCTCCTGCACCACGACGTAGATCCAGTCGTTGGGGCCGTGCGGCTTGCAGTGGATGGCGTTGCCCAGCTGGCCACCGCCTGAGTCGTTGCCGGCACGCGGCACGTCGCCCATGCCCTGCACGGTCGGCACCGAATACTCGGCCATGGCCTGGCGGGTGAGGCGCTGGTGGTCGCGGAATTTGACGCGACAAAGGTTC
>CAZCKI010000280.1:0-4825 GCA_964498815.1 uncultured Burkholderiales bacterium | reverse complement strand
AGCCATGTGTTCGACGAATACGCTCCCGTGAAGGGCGACATCCCTTCGCGCCGCAACGGCGTGCTGATCTCGGCCGAAAAGGGCGAGGCGGTTGCCTATGCGCTGTGGAAATTGCAGGACCGCGGCCGCATGATCGTCAGTCCTGGTGATAGGCTTTACGAAGGCATGGTGGTGGGTGTGCACAGCCGCGACAATGACCTGGTGGTGAACCCGATCAAGGGCAAGCAGCTCACCAACGTGCGCGCTTCCGGCACCGACGAAGCGGTGGCGCTGGTGCCGCCGATCACGATGACGCTGGAATCCGCCATCGAGTTCATCGACGACGACGAGTTGGTGGAAATCACGCCGAAGACGATTCGTATTCGTAAGCGCTTTTTGATTGAGCACGAGCGCAAGCGCGCTTCGCGCGAAGCGGCCTAAATCCCCCTCAATCCCCCTTTTTCAAAAGGGGGAAGTGCCTCGCGAGGGTTGTCTGAAGAATGCGCGCTCTTCGATATTTGGTGGTCGGCCCCTCCCTTTGAAAAGGGAGGTTGGGAGGGATTTGCGGCGGTTGCGGGGCGGAGACATGCCCGCTCGCTTGCCGCTCTTTACCGTGGACGATGGTGTATCGTTACAGCTTGGGTAGCGCTCACATTTGACTTTGGAACTTTCCTCTCTCGTCTGGTTGGTATTCACGGCCGTCGCGGCTCTCGCGGCGGCGGTGGTTTGGCTGGGTATCTCCGCCAAACGGGCGGTGCGCGACGCGGTCGCCGAAGCGCAGGGCAGCGGGCAGGCCGCCATGATAGCCAACCTGAACGATGCCACCGAGCGCCTGCGCGGCGGGCTGCAGGCCCTGCAGCTCGAACAGGAACGCAATCTCTCCAGCAACCGCGAGGCGCTGATCCGCGAACTGGGCAGCCTCACGCTGCAGCTCACGCAAAAGCAGGACGCGCTGAAATCGGAAATGCTGTCCGGCACGCTGGAAAAGCTCGCCGAGCAGAATCGCGCCTCGCTGGAGTCGATCCAGTCGACCATGCGGCTCCTGACCCAGCAGATCAACGAGCGAGTCGATCAACTGACCAAGACCAACGATGCGCGGCTGGCCGAGATCGGCGGCAAGGTTAATGAACGCCTCGAAGAGGGCTTCAAGAAGACCAACGAAACCTTCGTCAGCGTTATGACGCGGCTCGCCACCATCGACGAGGCGCAAAAGAAAATCGACGGCCTCACCACCAATGTGGTGTCGCTGCAGCAGCTATTGGGCGACAAGCGCTCGCGCGGCGCGCTGGGCGAGCGCCAGCTGGAAGACATCATCAAGAACGCGCTGCCGGAGTCGGTGTACGAATTCCAGTACACCCTCAGCACCAAGGTGCGACCGGATTGCGTATTGAAGTTACCCGAGCCGACGGGGCTATTGGCCATCGACGCCAAGTTCCCGCTGGAAGCCTACGAGCGCATGTTCGCCGATGGCCCCTAGCGGGTGTCGGCGTCGGTGTTCAAGGCGAGCGTGAAAAAGCATATCGACGACATCGCCGGCAAGTACATCCTGCCGGGCGAGACCGGCGACGGCGCGGTGATGTTCATCCCGGCCGAATCGGTGTTCGCCGAAATCCACGGCAACCACCGCGACCTGATCGACTACGCCGCCGCGCGCCACGTCTGGCTGGTGTCGCCGACCACGCTGATGGCGGTGCTGAACACCGCGCGCGTGGTCTTGAAGGATGTCGAAACACGCAAGCAGGTGCACATCATCCAGGAAGAGCTCGGCAAGCTGGCCAAGGATTTCAGCCGCTTCGACGAGCGCATGGCCGACCTCGCCAAGCATATCGGCCAGGCGCAACGCGACGTCGAGCAGGTGCACATTTCCAGCCGCAAGATCAGCGAACGATTCCAGAAAATCGAAAAAGCCGAATTGGCCGAACTGGCGGTGCCGGACCAGGTGGTGATTCCGGTCGACGTCGATGAGTCCGACAAGCCGACATCCGCTACACTGCTGTCCATCGTCAAACCCGACAATTGATTTTTCTTTGTAACCTTTCTTCGTAATAGAGATCCCAAAAGGAATGCCATGCGACCACAAGTCATTGTTATTGCCTCTTTGCTCTCCGGCGCGGCCATGAGCCTGCAAGCCCAGGCGCCCGCCGTGACCTATCCCGACACCCACAAGACCGACCAGGTCGACACCTATCACGGTGTCGCGGTGCCCGACCCGTATCGTTGGCTGGAAGACGACAACAGCGCCGAAACCAAGGCCTGGGTGAAGGCCGAGAACGCGGTCACCGAAGGCTATCTCGCCATGCTGCCGCAGCGCGCGCCGGTGAAAAAGCTCTACACTGATCTCTACAATTTCGAAAAATTCGGCATCCCCTTCAAGGAAGGCAAGCGCTACTTCTGGACGCGTAACGACGGCCTGCAGCAGCAAAGCGTGCTCTACACCGCCGACTCGCTGACCGGCACCGCCAGCGTGGCACTCGACCCGAACACGCTGTCCAAGGACGGCACCGTGGCCCTGACCGGCCTGGCGCCCAGCCGCGACGGCCGCCACCTCGCCTACGGCATCGCCGGCGCCGGCTCCGACTGGCAGGAATGGCACGTACGTGACCTCACCACCGGCAAGGACACCGCCGATCTCATCAAGTACGTGAAATTCTCCTCGGCTTCGTGGACCGCGGACGGCAAAGGCTTCTTCTACTCGCGTTACGACGCACCCAAGGAAGGCGCGGCCCTGACCGGCGCCAACTATTTCCAGAAGCTCTATTACCACCGCCTCGGCGAAGACCAGTCCAAGGACACGCTGGTGATGGAGAACAAGAAAGAGAAGCAGTGGATCTTCGGCGCCGGCGTCGATGATGAAGGACACCACGCCATCATCACCGTGACCCGCGATACCGGCAGCAAGAATGCCGTGTTCGTGCTGCCGCTGAAGAACGGCGCCTTTGCCGGCGGCAAACCGAAGACCATCACCGACGCGTTCGACGCAGAATTCTCGCCGCTGAATATCCACGGCAATACGCTGTGGCTGAAGACCGACAAGGGTGCGCCGCGCGGCAGGATCATCGCAGTCGATCTCGCCAAGCCGCAGCAGGCCAATTGGAAAACGGTGGTGCCGGAGTCGAAGGATGCGATGACCGGCGCCGATGTGGTCGGCGGCAAGCTGTTCGCCCACTACCTGAACGACGCCGCCACCCTGGTGAAGGTATACGACACCAACGGCAAGTTCGTGCGTGACGTGGCGCTGCCGGGCGTCGGCACCGCAGGCGGCTTCAGCGGCCGTTTTTCGGATGCGGAGACATTTTTCAATTACACCAGCCTCACCTCGCCCGGCGAGATCTATCAATACGACATCGCCAGCGGCAATAAAACGCTGTTCAAGGCGGTCAAGACGGCGTTCCCGGCGGACGAGTTTGAAACCGTGCGCGAATTCGTCACCAGCAAGGACGGCACCAAGTTCCCGATCTTTATCGGCCGCAAGAAGGGCGCCAAGCTCGACGGCACCAATCCCACCCTGCTATACGGTTATGGCGGCTTCAATATTTCGCTGACGCCGGCCTACAACGTTACCGCCGCCACCTGGATGCGCATGGGCGGCGTGTACGTCACTGCAGTGCTGCGCGGCGGCGGCGAATACGGCAAGGACTGGCACGAAGCCGGCACCAAATTGCGCAAGCAGAATGTGTTCGACGACTTCATCGCCGCAGGTGAATGGCTGATCGATCACCACTACACGGTACCGCGCCGGCTCGCCATCAACGGCGGTTCCAACGGCGGGCTGCTGGTGGGTGCCGTGGTCAACCAGCGTCCGGAATTGTTCGGTGCGGCGGTGCCGCAGGTGGGCGTGATGGACATGCTGCGTTATCACAAGTTCACCATCGGCTGGGCCTGGGCATCCGATTACGGCACGGTGGACAAAGCCGACGAATTCAAGGCGCTGCTGGCCTATTCGCCGCTGCACACCATCCACGCCGACAAGATCTATCCGCCGATCCTCGCCACCACCGCCGATCACGACGACCGCGTGGTGCCGGCGCATACCTTCAAGTACATGGCCCAGCTGCAGGCGACCAATACCGGCACCGCGCCGAAACTGGTACGCATCGAGACCAGCGCGGGCCACGGCGCCGGCAAGCCGACCTCGAAGATCATCGAGGAACGCTCGGATGCGTTGGCCTTCATCGCCAATGTGTTTACTATGGACATCAAGTAAGCTGGTTACGATTTAAGAACCCTCTCCCCCAGCCCCTCTCCCGCGAGCGGGAGAGGGTGGCCGCCAAGCCGGGAGAGGAGAATCGGCGTTAAGTGATATTGACCATTTCAAGTTTGAATTGATAAGTACATGAAACCCATCGCCATCGCCGGTTACTCGGGCAGCGGCAAGACCACGCTGATCGAAAAACTGATCCCCGTCCTGGTGACGGATGGGTTCCGCGTGTCGCTGATCAAGCACGCGCACCACGAATTCGATATCGACCGGCCCGGCAAGGATTCGTGGCGGCACCGCCACGCCGGCGCCACCGAGGTGATGGTGTCGTCCAGCCAGCGCTGGGCGCTGATGCACGAACTGCGCGGCGCGGCCGAACCGACGCTGGAACAGCAATTGCAGCGTCTTTCGCCCTGCGACATCGCCATCGTCGAAGGCTGGAAATTCCATGCCATGCCGAAGATCGAAGTGCACCGCAAGCTGTCGGACAAGCCGCTGCTGTTTCCGGACGACCCGTACGTGGTTGCCGTGGCCAGCGACGAGCAGCTGGCGACCAGTCTGCCGCAGTTTGCGCTCGACGACGCGGTTGGTGTGGCGCGCTTCATCGTCCAGCACCTCGGCTTGCGCAAGCCCGCCATCCACGCGGTG
>CAZCKI010000279.1:0-4830 GCA_964498815.1 uncultured Burkholderiales bacterium | reverse complement strand
GCCTGGTCCGTCAATAAGTGGCCCACCAAGATGGCGCTGAGCAGCAGTCCGGTGGCGACACGATAGGCAATACCGGCACGCGCACAGCCGATCGCCAACAGTGCGGCCAGCACTAACTGCGGGAGTCCCAGCAGGATCGCCAGGTGATGCGGGCCGGTCGCGGTCGGCGTGAGCACATAGGCAGCAAAAGTGCCCGCAGTGACCAGCGTCAGGAAGGCTACGATGCGTTGCGTGGTTCTATCGCGCAGCCAATAGACCGTTGATGCCGCGAGCGCGACTACGCCTGCATAGGCCGCCATGGCAAACACCGGGATGGCGGGTGCGGTTTGGGATATGAAATTTGCGACGCCGTTGCCCAGCGCAAATTCGCGAACGACGATCCAGACATACGCAAGCCGTGAGGAGAGCACCAGCGAGTTGTCCGGCATCTCGTTGCTCAGCCGCAGCGCCCGGCGCGTGTTGCCGAGAATCACCAGCGCCACGACCAGTGCGGCCAGCCAAAAATGCCGACTATGGTCTCGGTAAAACGATTGCAGCTCGACGCGATATACCATCAGCAGCGCGGCCAGGGCTGCATAGTCAAGCCAGAGAAAATTCAATTTGTCGAAGGTGCCAAGCAGCATTGCCAGCACGGTCACCCAAAGCCACCTCGGCGTCCCGCTTTCCACCCAGCGCAGGCAACTCCACAGCAATAGGCCACGAAACAAAAACATGAGGCTGGTGGGACCCCAGTCGAAGCGCAGGTGGCCGATGAAGGCGGGCTGGGTAAAAATCAGCAATGCGGCAATGGTGAACGCGCTCGCGCCGAACCAGCGCCATGCGACCAGGCACAATAGCAAGCCACCGGTCGTGCCGATGAGAATGGAAGGCAGGCGAATGGTCGTGGCATCGAGGCCGAACAGGGCAAAAATCGGCGCGTGGATCCACGCTTTCAAGGCGCCGATGTAGTCCATCAGGTAGAGGGGGATGCCGAGGACGTGCTTCGCGATAAAGCTGTCCGTCACACCGCCTACCGCGGCGTTGACGAACAGGATTTCGTCGTAGTACAAGGCCGGTCGATCGAGGTGCAGGCAGGCAAAGTAGAGGCACGCCAGCAGCATCGACGCGCCGATGCCGATCGGCAGGGCATTGGCTTTCAAATTGAAGTCCCGATTGCGCCGTTCATTGTCGATTGCGGCGACGTTGCATGATGAATCGTCGTGCCAGACTACAGCATACTCGCCGCGATTCTGTCGGCTAATACCGTTTTCGTCAAACCGTTCCCGTTGCGGCCTGCTTCGCTCTTATGCCGGACGATTCGAGAGCAGGGGCAAATTGCGAAAGCGCTTGCCGGTGGCCGAAAAGATGGCGTTGGCCAGTGCGGGCGCCGCGCTGGGGATGCCCATTTCACCCGCGCCTGCGGGTGGCAGCGTCGAACGCATGATATGCACTTCCACTTTACGAGGGGCGTCGGCCATGCGCAGGATCGGATAGTCGGGGAAATTTCCCTGCACCACTTTGCCGTCCTTGACGGTCACTTGCAGGTTGAGCGCGGTCGAGATACCGTCGATGGTGGCGCCCATCATCTGCGCTTCCAATCCCAGCGGATTAATCGGCGTACCGACGTCCACCACGCAGATCGCTCGACGGATGACGAGACGGCCGCCCTTGCGCGAAGTGTCCCAATCGACATCGAAGCCGTGTGCGGCGTAACCGCCAAAGGTGAAATGACAGGCGATGCCGAGTCCCTTGCGATGGTGGCGGCTCCAGCCGAGGCGGTCCGCGCATCGTTGCAGCACGGCCGCCATACGCGCCGAATCGAACGGCGCGTCGTCGGGATCGACGGCTGGAATGGTCGCACGCTTTGCCAGCATGGCCAAGCGCAGTTCCACGGCGTCCTTGCGGGTGGCGTGGGCAATTTCGTCGATGAAGCTTTGCACGGCAAAGGCGTGAAAGGTGTGAATCGGCCCGCGCCACCAGCCGCGCGGCATGCCCGAGGCGACCGGATAAAAATCCTTTTGCACGTGATCGACCAGAAACGCCGGAAAATCGTTCGGCTCGAGACAACCCACGTATAGCGGCGCATCCTTGAGTCCGGCATCGCGGTAATTGCGCGGCGTAGCGGCACAGCGATGCGACCAGCCGGTCAGGTTGCCGTTCTTGTCGAGGCAAGCCGCCATTTGGTGAATGCCGAACGGCCGGTAAAAATCGTGGCGGATGTCGTCCTCGCGACTCCATACCAGCTTGACCGGGGCGTTCACTCTCTTGGCGATGATCGCCGCTTCCGAGACGAAGTCGTTCTTCAGCCTGCGGCCGAAGCCGCCGCCGGCCCGCGTCATGCGAATGTCGATGTCTTTGCGCGGGAGGCCGGTTGCGGCGTTGATGGCGCGCGACGCGCCGGACGGGTTTTGCAAGGATGCGACCAGCGACGCATGCGCGTCGGCGAGTTCGATATTCGCATTGGGCGGCTCCATGGTGGCGTGGGCGAGGAAGGGCACCTCGTAGCTGGCCTCGATCACACGCACGGCTGCCGTTCTGGCCTGGGCAAAGTCGCCTTGCTGAATGACTTTGACCGCCTCTTCGCCGGTTGCGAGTTTTCGCTGCGCCTCTTTGCGAATCGCTTCGGTCGATTCGCGTTGCCAGGGGCCTGCGGCCCAATCGATCTGCAGCTTCTTGCGCGCCTGCATCGCCGCCCAGGTGCTGTCGGCGACAATCGCAACACCGGCGGCGAGCACGCCATCGAAATTTTCCGTGGCGCCGGGACCCGGCAGGGCAAAAATTTCCTTCACCCCCGGCACTTTGCGTGCGGCGCGATCATCGAATGTCACCATTGCGCCGTCGAGCGCCGGTGACCTGGCGATGACCGCGAACAAGGTCCCCGGGAGATATTCGTCGATGCCGAATTTTGCGCGCCCGGTCACGATCGCCTCGGCATCGACGGTACGCACGGGCTTGCCGAGCACACGGAAATCCTGCGGCGCTTTCGCCGGCGGTAAATTGACGGGCACCGCGATGCGGCCGGCGTCGGCAACCAGCTGTCCGTAGTCGAGCGTGCGGCCATCGGTCGCAATCACGCGGGCGGCATCGGTACGGAGCGTGGCAGCCTCGACTTGCCACTGTGCAGCGGCGGCCTGGACCAGCAACCAGCGGGCGAGGGCGCCCGCCTGCCGCAGGTCTTTCCAGCCGTCGGGAATGCTGCTGCTGCCGCCGGCGCCCTGTCCACCATAGCGGTTGGCGGGTCCCTTGGGTCCTTCGTAATAGCCGTAGGGCAGCGGTTCGATACGAACCTGTGACCAGTCGACATCGAGCTCTTCCGCGATCAACATCGGCAGTGAAGTCATCACGCCCTGGCCGATTTCGCAGCCGCGCGCGCCGATCGTGATCCGGCTGTCGTCATCGATGCGAATGAAAGGCCCCAGATTGGCCCGCGTCGAGATCGATTCGAACGTCGCACTCTCCACCGGCAGCCCGACCACCAGCGCACCGGCCGCGCCGAGGCTGATTTGCAAGAAGTGGCGCCGCGATCGAACGGCGGGCGTGATCATTTTGTCCCCTCACGCAGCCGTTCTGCGGCGAGTTGAATGGCCTCTCGTATGCGCGGATACGTCCCGCAGCGACAGATATTGGTGATCGATGAAATATCGGCGTCGGTCGGCCTTGGTTTGCGCGCCAACAGATCGACCGCCGCCATGATTTGTCCCACCTGGCAATACCCGCACTGCGCGACATCGACTTCCACCCAGGCTTGCTGCACCGCATGCAATGGCTCGCCTTCCGCGCTCAGGCCCTCGATGGTGGTGACCTTGCGGTTGGCCATTGCCCGCATCGGCAACACGCAGGCGCGCGTGGCGCGGCCGTCCAGCAACACGGTGCAGGCGCCGCAGGAACCGATGCCACAGCCAAACTTGGTGCCGATAAGCCGCAGGCTGTCGCGCAGGTGCCATAGCAAGGGCATTTCCGGGTCGCCGTTGAAGCTCTGCGGCTTGCCATTCAAAGAGAACGCGATCTGCACCATGGGGGCCCTCCAACGGGATTGGAATCCGCATTCTATTCGGCTGGGCGTAGATTCGTCAGCAATGTGCGACGAAACGCGGCATTTCGCAGTTGGCCTGCGAGCCGTTTCGACTCGGGCTCGTTGCAAGAACAGGTTCGCCGGCGGCGAATTCGCCGAATTGTGGCCAAGTTTTACGCGTGGTGGAGAATTATTGCGCGGCTGCGCTGTGTTCGTCGTCCATCGACTGCCGACCGGCAAAAAACTGGAAATTGTTGCGACCTTTCTGTTTGGCCTGGTACATGGCGCTGTCGGCATTGCGGATCAGGTCGTTCAATTCGGTTCCGTCGGCGGGAAAGTGGCTGATGCCCATGCTGGCGGTGATGTCGATGGAGGTCTGGTGCACTGTGAAGGTCTGTTCCATCGCCAACAGGATTTTGCGCGCGATCGCGGCCACCTCCATATTGTCGTGCTGCTCCTCGATCAGCACCACGAATTCGTCTCCGCCGATGCGGGCGACCAAGTCGCTCTTGCGTACGCACTCGACCAGGCGCTTTGCGACTTCGCGCAGCAACTGGTCGCCGGTCTGGTGTCCGCGCGTGTCGTTGACCTCCTTGAAGTGATCCAGGTCGATGAACAGCACCGTGAGCGTGCTGATATTGCGCTGCGCGCGCGCCATCGCCTGCCGCAGCGATTCGACGAACATGGGCCGGTTGGGGAGGTTGGTCAGGTCGTCGTGGTAGGCGCGGTGTTCCATTTCTTCCTGCATGTGCTTGCGCGCGTCGAAGTTGTTGAACGCCGTCAGGATGCACGCTTCATTCATGTAAGTGAGCATTTGCGACGACATCAATACCCAAAAA
>CAZCKI010000278.1:0-4845 GCA_964498815.1 uncultured Burkholderiales bacterium | reverse complement strand
CACCAACGACTATATGGAAATGGCCCAGCTCGCGTTGCAAGCCGGTTCCGCCATCGAAGCGAAGAAAGTCGTCGATGCCGGTTATGCCAACGGCGCGATGGGCAAGGGCAACGATGCCGAACGCCAAAAACGCCTGAAAGACCTGGCGGAGAAACAAGCCGCTGAAAGCAAGAAATTGCTGGAAGCAGGTGGCGACGAAGCCGGCGCCAAGGCAGCCAAGGACGGCAATGCACTGGTCGCGCTGGGCTTCAACTACGTCAACATCGGCCAGGCCGCCAAAGGCATCGCCCTGATGGACGAGGGCATCAAAAAGGGCGGCCTGAAGCGTCCCGAAGACGCCAAATTGCACCTCGGCATTGCCTACCAGCTCGCCGGTCAAAAGAACAAGGCGGTACAAACCTTCAAGGGCCTGAGCGGCACCGACGGCGTTGCCGACCTGGGTAACCTGTGGGCGATCTATACGCAGCGCTCATAGCGGCGCTGGCCCCCGGAAAAGCCCCGCGCTGCGGGGCTTTTTTTCGCTCGGCGTAACTTTCCGCAGGTAATAACGACTAACCTGTGGAATTGCCGTCAACCCGACCCAGATCCGAATCGTCAATCTCCGGAGAAAGCGCATGATCAAGTTCTACTATCACCCCTCGCCGAACCCCGCCAAAGTCGCGCTGTTTCTCGAAGAAACAGGATTGCCCTATGAATTGGTGCCGGTCGATACCCGCAAGGGCGAGCAACATCAGGCGGCCTACACCGCGATCAATCCCAACGCCAAGACGCCCGCTCTCGTCGATGGCAACGCCACCATCTTCGATAGCAATGCCATCCTGCTGTATCTGGCGGAAAAGACCGGAAAATTCCTGCCCGCGAATACGCCGGAAGCGCGTGGGCAAATGTTTTCCTGGCTCATGTTCGTCGCGACCGGCATCGGCCCCTACTCCGGCCAGGCCGTTCACTTCAAGCACTTTGCGCCCGAGCCCAAAGCCTATGCGGTCAACCGCTATGATTTCGAGGCTTGGCGCCACTGGGAAATCATCAATGCCAGGCTCGCGAATAACCATTTCATGCTGGGCGACGAGTATACCATCGTCGATATGGCGGTATGGGGCTGGGCCCGCGCGGTGCCGTTCGTGTTGGGCGCCGAGGCCTGGGAAAAGCTGCCCCATGTGAAACGCTTGCTCGATGAAATCAACGCGCACCCGGCCGCGCAGCGCGCCGAGGCCTTGAAGGCCCGGCACGCCTTCAAGACGGAAATGGATGAAGAAGCACGCAAGATGATGTTCCCGCAAAATGCACGACTAACACAGTAGCGTCGGCCGCTGAATCGGCACGGGGCGCTTGCGTGCCCCCGTGCTCGTCCTCGTCAAAACTCCTTGCTCAATCCCACGTAGAACGTGCGGCGGGTTCCGAACTGCGGCGCGCCGACGCCGATGCCGCTGCCGTCGCGCAATTGGTAGGTCTTGTCGAACAGGTTCAGCACCGACACCCTGCCCTCCCATTTGCCCGCACCCGGCACCTGAATCGCCTGCGTGATATTCACATTCACCTGCGTGTAGCCCGGCAGGTGCTCGCGGTTGGCGAAGCCGCGCCGCAAACCGCTGCCGTAGAGGGCGTCGGCGGCAAGTTGGGTGTCACCCAGCCGATACGACAATCCTGCCGATGCCGCGATATTCTGGTCGTGATCGAGATGCACCCAGTTCTGTGCGATATAGGCGAGCTCCGCCGTGTCGAAATTGAACTGGCCGCTCTCGATCCCCTTGCCTAGCGCTCGCGCGACGGCAAGATTGCCGTACGCGGAAAAGTTGCTGAGGCGGTAATTGGCGGAAAACTCGATACCGTAGATCTTGCCGCGCTCGAAATTGAACGCGGAAAAAATCAGTGCATTGCCGAACTGGCCCTCGTCCTGCAAATGCCGCACCTTACGGTAATAGCCGTCGACGGACAGCGTCAGTTCCTTGGTCGTCACCCAGGAAATACCAACGTCGAAGTAATCCGAGCGCTCCGATTGCACGGCGGTGTTGGCGTCGGACGGCAACGCGTTGGTGGTATTCAGGAATTTCTGCACCGAGGTGGAGTCGATCTTCTCGGTGGCCGGCGGCGTGAAGTAGCGTGCATAGCCGGCGTGCACCCGTGTGTCCTGCGACAGCTCGATCACTACTCCCAGGCGCGGGCTCAGTTGATTCTCGCTGACCACCGTGGCGACCGTATCGTAGCGCGCGCCGTAGTTGACGGTGACTTTGCCGGTCGCCTTCCATTCATCCTGCAAATACACGCCAAACAGACGGCCGCGCAGATGCGAATCATCCTGGATGGCGAACGGCACCGTGCTCGACTGATTGCCGTCGGCGTCGGCCGGGAAAACCCGCGCCGAATTGGCTGCGCCGAATCGCTCGCGCTGGTAAAAAAGACCAGTACGGACCGTGTGTTGCGATCCAAAGCGGCGGCTTACATCGGCCTGCAGCCCGGCTGCTTCGTTTCTGCGCAGCACCTGTGCGGCGATGCCGTTGTAGACCAGGTCGCCGACCGGATCGGGCAGGTACGCCACATCGGTATAGCGATGAAACAGCGAGACCTGGTAGTCGCTGTCGACGCCGGCCGTGCCCTGGAAGGTCGCCACCTGAAACTGGTTCTTCTCGTTCTGGCGCGCATCCAGATTCTGCGATGCGATGGTCACCGGCACGCCGCCGGCTCCGCTCAGGGCAAAGTCCGGCACTTTGCCTGACGCATTGGGTATCTGGAACTTATTGTCCGAAGCCCCAAACAGCAGACTAATCCGGTCGCTGTCGCTGAGCAGATACGAGAGGTAGCCGAATCCCTTGCCCTGCCGGGTCTGGTCGTGGATGGCATTTTTCTCCGCGGTGGGGTTCTCCACGCCGAGATTGTTGCGCAGGTACGAGCCGGTCAGATAGTAACTGAAACGGTCGCGCGTGCCGCCCAATTCCAGGCTGCCTTCGCGGTGATCGCGGCTGCCGGATACCAGACTGATGCGTCCGCCATTTTCGAACGTCGAGCCCTTCGACTGGATCTCCACCACTCCAGCCGTCCGGTAACCGTATTGCGCCGGCAACGCACCGGTGAGCATATTGATCTGGTCGGCGAAACGCGTGTCCAGCGCCTGTCCAAACCCGGAAATGGCCTCGGGAATAATCACCCCGTTAACGCGGTATTGCAGGTTGCCGTGGTCGCCGCGCACGTGCAACTGGCCGAACGAATCCTGCACCGCACCCGGTGCCTGCAGGATCACTTGATTGAGCGGAGTGCTGTCCCCCAGCGGCAGCAGCGAAATGTCCTTGCGGTCGAAGTTGTATACCGAACTGCCGGTATCCGGCGACAAGGCATTGCGGGCCGCATCCAGCCTCTTGGAGGCGATTTCCACGGCTTCCAGTACTTGTGGCTTCGCTGCGGGTTTGGCGGCCGGCTTGGCCGGTGCAGGATCGGGCGGCGCATCGGCGCCGGACGGCACGCTCTGCGCCGACGACAACCCGGCAAGCGCCAGGCAATAGGCAATAGCGGTCAATCGAAATAACGGCTTCATGAACTCTTCCTTGCGGTAAACGAATGGGCTGGCGCACGCAGGCGCCGGACGACAGGCTTCGTTTATGCGCGCGGGGGCGCGCGAGCGAGGAAGAATCCGTTGGGTGCGGCAACAAAAGCCGGTTGCGATTCGGTGCAAAGGTCGCAAGATTCGATGCGAACCGCCGGAATATCGACATGGCCCGCAGCCGGGTTGGCGTCGGGCGCGAACGCCGCGCTCCAGTCATCGCAAGCGGCGCCGGCGCTGTGGCCGAACAGATCGTTCCAGCCGCTGCCGTCGCCCGCGCCTTGCGCGCTCATCGCCTGCGAAGCGCGTTGCCCCGCGTGGGCGACGCCGTGCATCAATCCCAGCGTCTGCGCCAATAACAGCAGTACCGCCAGCAATTGCAGCGCGGTCTGGCGACGGAAGAATCGGCGGGCTGGGATCATGTAACGATGGATGGGCGCGAAAGCCTGATTGTAGTTGCAACAGTGTAGCACGAAGAAATGGCATCGTCCGTACGTCAGGGCCGCATCGGCGATCCTCGCGTGGCAAAGTGGAATTTCATTTGTAGCTATTCGCGTGTCGTTCTCGCCGCGGTTTGTCCGTGAACTTGCAATATAATTCGCCAGGCAAAGTGCTCGCCACTGTCGGTCAAGCGCGATTTCAATACGAGTCATACATGAATCACCGAAAGCTTCTTGCGACTCTCATGTTTTTCCTTGCCGGCTGCGCCAGCGAAGTCACCCGTCTTCCGACAATGGTGATGACAGCCAGTGCGTCCGGGCCCAGAGAGTTTGTCGTCAGCCGCGACATTCAAATCAAGCTGGAAGTGGCCTACTACAGCCGTACCATCGTCGCCGGTACGAAATTTCTCGAAATCGGCGTATCTCCGGAAGGCTCGGTGCTGAAACCCATCAACGCCGTCCTGACCGTCGAAGGAGCGCATGTGCACGAAGCCTTCCTCGTCGTGAAGGAGGGTTTTATCGTGGGGTTTTACCTGCCTTACGAAAAGGCTTTTTCCAAAATGTTCTCACCCGTCCCATTTTCCGCCAAGGAAAGGAATTCCTGAAATGAAAATCTTTCGATTGTTTACCGCGTTGGCGATTGCCATCGTGCTTTCGTCTTGTGCCAGCGGACCCCGCATGTCGGAGATCAAATCTTCGATACCCACGGTAAAAGCAGATCAAGGTCGAATTTATTTTTACCGCTCCGGTCTGCTCGGCGGCGCGATTCAACCGAATGTTTGGCTGAACGGACACGTGGTCGGCGAGTCCAAGCCAAATGGTTTCTTTTTTCTCGATATGCCGCCAGGACCGATGGAAGTCTCAACTTCCTCT
>CAZCKI010000277.1:0-4856 GCA_964498815.1 uncultured Burkholderiales bacterium | reverse complement strand
AGAGCTCTCCTGGAGACGACCAGACGCAGATTCGGCGCAATACCAAAATCGTCTTTCCCGGCCACTCCCACCACCTTCATCCACCAGAAGTCAGGCAACTTCTTTCCCGGTAAGAGCTCATCGAAGGTTTCGGATTTCGAGACTGCCACTGGTGAAAACGATGCGCCAGATGCAGGCAATCCTTCAAGCGACCGCTTTGCCATTTCGGTAACAATGTAACAAGGGAAGCTGGTCAGCAACACATCAGTGGGCCACCCATCAAATTCATAATTCAATGTGTAAACCTTGGGCGGATGAACGCTGCTGTCCATCACCGTGCCCTCACCAAGTCCGCCGGGGACCTCTGGTTTTACCTGGAAATATTGCATTTCTCATCTCACCGGTGGAGCAAATTGTTTGCCGAATTTGTTGTCAATTTCCGTCGCCTTCAGTAGAACCTGTCGCTTTGTGGGATTAGGGTTGTCGGTGTAGAAATCGTCCCATTCCAGTCGAATTTTCTTCTGATGTAAAACAGCGTCGATACCTTTAGGAACGCCGCGCAAGTTCTCAAGCGAGTGCATTTCGGAAGCACTTACAAGTCCCGGATAGCGCCTCATCGCTTGCTGCTCTACTGCGTGATGAATTACCACATAACCTTTCAGCGCTGGGTAAGCCTTAAAAAACGTAGCGCGGTAGTTCTTCGTCGTCGACGTGCCAAATGTAGCCTCGAGCCTGCGCGGAAAATATTTTTCTCCAGGGCGTAATATTGAACCCATTGTATCGGCCACCGCAAATTTTCCATTTGATGGCACCGCGTATTTGATCGCCCCGATACGATTCAGATGTTGCGCTGCCATTTGCGCGAGCTTCGGCCCGAAGGTTTTAACGGCAGCCTGAGCACCTGACTTCGCCGCATTCCCCGCGAGGATTCCGGCGATCTTGCCCGTTACTCCCGTCGGAACACCCGCTCCCACCAGTTCGGTCGCATCACGCAACGCCTCCAGCGCGCCGACGCCTCCTCCCGGGACTCTTTGGCCTACATAGTTGCCAACGGCATTTGCGACCGTCTCGACCGGTCTGCTCGAAAGGAACCTCCCAACACTGCTGTTCACCTGGCTGCGGAAATTGGGATCCAGCAAATAGCCGGTGGGAGCCGCAATGGCAGCAGCGGCATTGGGAACGAAGGATGCGGGGGCGCGCACGGCTGCCGCTGCGACGCGCAGGGCCAGTGGTGTGCCCGGATCCTCGCCCACTTCGTCCAACCTCTGTCGAAAGCCATGCAGACCAGTCAGGATGTCCGCCGTCAGACTTTGCGTCGGTAGTGCCGCCGTGGTTGGCATAGCAGGTGGAAGTGAAACGACCGGGTACGGAGGCCGAGGAATCGGCGCGATTAACTCTGGGCTCGTCCATGCGGTCCCCAACGGATCGGAAGTCGTAGCGGTTTCCGGATCAACGTAACCGCCTGCCCTAGCGCCCAGGTACGCTGCTTGCGGAATGTTGAAGCTTCCCGAGGCTGGTGCCGCACCGCTTGCAAATGAGTCAGCACCGGTCTCCGACTCCGTGCGGCTCGGCGCGACATCCTGCTGTCCACTTTCCCCGGCGGGTAGGTCGTAACCGCCCGTCCACACAGCTGATGCGGTCCCATCGGGTTCGGTCGAGCCTGGCGCAACAATACCGCCGTTCCCAGTCCCTGCCGGATAAGGGGTCGCCACAAATTGGTCGGCGAAACTGGTCCTGCCGAGTTCCAGCATCTTCGTGGTCATCGGGTCGGGTGGACCAAAGATGTCGTAGGAAAACTGCTGCACACGAGCGTTGATATCGTCCGCATCATCACCTCGCAGCGTGAGGCGGCCTCCCTCCTGCTGAGCGGCACTATTGGCAGCTGCCATCAAGGGCGCATAGGCGCCGACGTTTATCATGGCCGAGGCCACGGTCCTCACAGGGTTGGGCGTCAGCGTCGGTGTATTCGGTGAGTCTCCATTGCTGGGGCGGTTTTGGAGAGCGTATAGCAAGGCCTTCACATCTCTCGCGTAGGCGGTGTCCTGCGAATCGGGCGAATCAGTCGACGTATCGCTGTCGTCATCCATTCCAACCAAGCCGCGTTGGCCGGTACGCGGGGGGAGCAAAAACCAGGGCGGACCCATGTCTGGGTACCTCAGCGGAGGCGCCATTACTGCCGCCGAGCCTTGCGTCTCGGTGGCCGCAAAGGCAGGCTCTGAATGGCTCCTCCCGTCTGCGGGTCCACCCGCATGACGTTCTTCATCGCATCTTCCGGCGTCGCCCCCGCCAGCATCCACGACTTCGCCACCATGCCCCCGGAGCCGATGCAGACGAAATCGGCATCGCAGATTTCATAACGGGCGAAGAACTTGTCGAAGTAGTACAAACCGGATTTGTCGAGTATCACCCCCTGAAAACATTCGTCTTCGCCGGCGTCGGGAATCTCCGGGGGCAGTCCGTCGCGAGCCGCGCGTTCGAATAACTCCGTCAGCCGAGAATCGCCCGCGGTACCGAGGATGCCGCCACCTGGCAGAGCAAAAAGTTTGACCACCGGGATGGTGGCGTCCCCCATGTTCAATTGACTGTCGGCATATAAGGCACTGCGCGTGGCGATGATAGTGGTCATTTCGCCTCCGCTTGCGCCGCAACCCAGGCTTGCAAAGCGCTCAGTTGATCTGCGTTTTGCCGGCAGCCGGCGTAGTTGGCGACGATGACGTCGGCGGCAAAAGAAAGCGCAACGCCTTCGGCGGCGTCATCAGTTCGCTGGGCGGCGTCGGCAGGCTCACCGCGGGCGGCAGCGTCGTGGAGCAGCACGAAGCCAGTAGGCAGGCGGTCGAGAGGGTCGACCAGCTGGGCAATTTGTTCATGAATGACTTGCTCCTTTGGGGCTTGTGCGGTTCGGCGATCGCGCCACTGGGTGACAATGCGCTCGGTGATCTGCGGCTGGATCTTGCGCAGGCGGTCCGCTTCGGCCTTCGCCACAGCCATCGCGGCGCTGCACTGCGCCAACTGGTCTTGTGCGTGCCGCAATTCCGCGCGCTGCAGACCGGCGAACAGACTGACTGCCAGCAGCAAGACCGCAAGCAGGCTGGAAAGCGGATTCGAGAGCAGAAAGCCCATCAGAGCACGTACTTTCCAATCAGGATACCCACCGGCAGCCACAGCAGCAGGCCAAAACCAAACGTGCCGATGTTGGCGGCGGCGTGCGGGCTGAAAGTGGCGATCCAGCGATGGTAGGCGCTGGTAGTCTTGTCGTAGGCGGCCTGCGCCTTGTTTTGCACCTGGACAAGATCGGATTTGATCTGGTCGATTTCGACCTGCTGCTCGGGGCTGAAATTCATAGCGTCACCTTGCCGTTGACGACTTGCAAGGACTGGATCAGCCGATCCAGTTGCGACAAAAAATCGGTGCTCACGGCGCCTCCGGGGGTTTGTTGGGAAATGAGGGTATTGATGGCCGGCAACGCCGCGGCCAGGATTGCATGCGCATCGCCGGTGGAGGGCAATGCGTCATTCATCGCGAAAACGCCGTCGCTCCATCCGGAACCATGGTTCCAGCCGAGTACGAGATAGGCATCTTCGCCAATCTTTCGTATCTTGATGACGAACTCGCAGCCGTTGATTACGTGAACTTTGTCTTGCGGGGTGACTTCGACACTGCCGTTGGCGATTTGAATAGTCATTGCTGCTCCTTCTTGAGAATGAGGCCGTAAGGCCCGGTAATGATTGCTATGGACGCGCCGGAAATCGACTTCGGTGCAGGTTCTTATCTCTTGCAGAGTTGTTGTTCCGCCTTGCGCCGGTTTAAAAGGCCTTTCCAGACCTTTCCATTCGCCTTGGCCCATCGCGGCAACTCGGCGCAAGCGCCTGCGATGTCGCCGGCATTCAATTTCCGCAACAGGGTGGAATGGCAGTAGTTCGCCACGCCGACGTTATAGGCAAACGCCGTCAGGGCTTCGTACTGGTTTTGGGTCAGCAGATGCGTAGTGCAGGCCAGCACGCCCTCGCCGTGTGTTTGCAGCGCACTTGCGAAGGCTTGGGCACACCGCTCCTTCGTCCAGGTATCGCCCATGCGCACCTCCGGTCCCGTATAGCCTTGGCACACCGTCGGCACGCCGCCGATATCGGCGTAGACCTCGTAACTGGTGCCCTCCCACTGCGAGACGAAGGCGATCAGGCTCGCCGTAACCAGCGCGATGCCCCACTTACCCTTGTTGCCCATCGTCCTCGCGCCGGTCCTGGCGGGTGAAGTAATAGCGGTACTTGCGGACGCAGAATTCGGCGATCATGAGCAGGGTATAAATGATCGCGACGATGGCCGCCCAGTCGGGTAGCGAAACGCCGAAAATCTTTAGGCCGATCACAGTGGCTGGTGGGGATGCGAGTGCGGCATCGCGGACTTGTTCTGGGGTCATGTGGCTCCAAAATAAAAAAGCCGCCCGAAGGCGGCTTGATATACACACTTAGCAATTAAAGCTGTCGCCCCAAAACAGTGAATGCCCGGGCCTCGCTAATTCTCTTTTGCACCATCGCTAGATCCTTCACATACAACGCATTACCATTGCATGTCGCTTTGCTCTGGACAAGGCTTCTTGCAATCGGATTGTAAGCACACTGCTGGAAACCGTATCCGAAGATAGTACGGTCCAGTTGCGATTCGCTGAACCCGTACCGCTCACAACTACTGTTCATTTCAACAATCAGCGCAAATGCATTCCCAGACAGTGTGTGATTAGCGCCTGCGATCACGTTCGTTTCAAAGCCCTCAACGTCAATCTTGATAAAAGTCGGCTTGTCGGGCAAAGCCGCATCATCTAGCGGTTTGACTTTTACATCTACGGCATTCGCATCTTTTTCCAAATCGGCGAGCGCATGGTT
>CAZCKI010000276.1:0-4861 GCA_964498815.1 uncultured Burkholderiales bacterium | reverse complement strand
CAGGAGTCTGCGAACTTTGCCTTATCCATGAATTGCGAGAAGAATTTGATTGCGGCTGGATTTTCTACTATCAGTCTGCGCGCTATCTGGAATCGAAGGATGGCCGAGACATGGTTGGTGGGAACGCACCGCTATTTGTTGCCCGCGCCGATGGAAAGTTATATACGATCTCCTATTATCGTCCTGTTGAGGAATCGATGGCTGCTTATCGGGCCTGCGGCAACCCAAATGCCCGCGAAGTGCCGATTGTGCAGGTGGAGGGATGGCGACCGGGTGCGGCCGCGATATCTGCAATCAAGGCGGTCAGAGAGTTTTCCGGCCTTGGTCTCAGCGAAGGGAAACGGATCATTGATGATTGCTTCGCAAAGCGCTCCCCTCGCGTTACGGTTGCCGATCTCCAGGCGGCGCGAGACTTGGTTGCAGCACTCGCTTCGTTTGGCTTTGATGCATCGGTTCAATACGAGGGCAAGAATCAGGGAAATAGAGCGCAATAGAGCATTTGTCGCCGGTCGCTCGCGGCCTTCGGTTTCGTGGGCCAATTTGATGCGCCGCTTGTACGAATAGAAGGTGTAACGATGTCAGCGATTCAAGTAGGCGAGTTGCCACGGGAAGCCCTGCTCAACAAGTACCGGCAGGAAGGCGCATATGCCGATTGCTATTTCATCGATGCGCCGCGTCTTGTCTCGCAGGCCGAATTCGTCGAGGCGTTCTACACGACACCCCTATTCAAAGTCGAGCGGCTGATCCTTTCGCTATTCGCAGGCAAGCCCTGCAGCGACTTGCAGGCGAAGCAATTAGCCTGCGGCGAGATCGTGGATTTCGCGGCTTGGAGCGTGGAGGCGCGAACCGCGAATCAACTGCTGCTGTGCGACTACCTGGGCCGGACCCGGTCGTGGTTGATGAGCGTGCCGACGGAAGGGCATGGGGCAACCACGACGCGCTTGTACTTCGGTTCGGCAGTGGTGCCGAGGAGGAATGCATCTACAGGGCGAACTTCGATGGGCGTTGCCTTCCATGCTCTTTCCGGCTTTCATCGTCTCTATTCGCGAATGCTGTTGCGCGCCGCGCTTTCCCGGCTCTTGGCTAGAATGCCTTCTTGATCGGTAACCGGTAACAAACATGCCCCGCCTCCTCGAAATCCGCACCTACAACCTGAAACCTGGCACCCGCGCCGAATTCCACCGCATCGCAACGCAAATCGTGCTGCCGATGCTCGACCGGCATCCGATGGACGTGGTGGCGATCAAGCCTTCGCTGGTCGAAGAGAATTCCTACGTGCTGATGCGCGCCTATGCCAATGCCGCCGACCGCGCGGCGAGCCAGGGGAGTTTTTACGGCGGCGCTGCGTGGAAGGAGGGGCCACGTGCCTCGGTGCTGGCCTGTATTGAAAGCTACGCCACCATCGTCATTGAAGCCAGTGAGGCCACCATAGGCGGCCTGCGCGACCGTCCACCGAAGCTGCCATGAGCAGGGTTCTTACCGGCAGGAAAGTCAAAAACTTGAAACACACAGAGCACAGAGAAGATCAAAAGCGATTGAGGTTTTCTCTGTGGCCTCTTTGCCCTCCGTGTCTATGTGTTGAAAGCCTTTGGTTTTTTGTTTGAGAAGTCAAAAGCCTGAAACACAGAGGCCACAGAGAGCACGGAGAAGATCAAAAGCAACTCAGGTCTTCTCTGCCTGCATTGTGACTCTGCAACGCAAAGGGGCTAGCGCGTTTTGCCTTGCAGGCGTTGCAGGCCAGCGCGCAGCAGCGAGCCGGCTGCGGCGGGGGTGGTGGCCAGGCGCTCCGCAAGCGCTGCGTGATCCTTTGGTTCGCCCAGCAATACGGCGCTGATGGCGGCGCGCTGCTTGACGGTGAGGTCCGACAGGGCGTGATGGATGGCGGTCTGCGGCATCGTTACGTCCAGCAGGTCCGGCACCGCTTTCGTTTCCGTTGCAGCCACAGCCAGATCGCGCACCCGCCGCAATAGCCACGGCAGCGCCGGACCCTCCATTTCGGCGGCCTCTTGCCACAGCGCGCAATACGCTTCCTCGATTACCGTTTCCGCGGCGACACCGGCGCCGACGATGCAGAGGGCGAGCCCGTAGGCGCGAGCCACGGTGGCGTCGTAGAACGCCGTCATGGCGTCCTGCTCGCCGCCGGCGATGCGCGCCGATAGCGCGGCAAGCATCGCGTCTTCCTGTTCGCGCCTATGCGCTTCGATGCTGATCAGCGTGGCGCCCGCTTTTTCCACCGTGCGCCTCGCAGCCACGGCGCGCTTCTTGCGGCGCGGGCTGGCAGTGGCGCTCATAGCTGCGGCAGGTACTGGCTCAGCGGCGCGGCGTAGCGCAGGAACACCAGCGCGCCGTGATCGGACACCAGTTCGGTGTGGTGCGCGCCCGGCTGCACCACCTCGTAATCGCCGGCGCGCAGCGTGCTGCCGCCGACGTAGCGCACCGACCCGGATAGCACGATGCATTCTTCCAGGGCAGGGTGATCGTGCGCTGGTGCCCGTGCACCGGCTTGCATTCGCACCAGCCACGATTCGGCCACACCGTCGGTAAAGACGCGCTTGGCGAAGATGTTCGGGATCAGTTCCTGCCAGCCTTCGGCGCTATCGGGGATGGTGGTGATGAGCGGATCGGCGCAGCGCGCGGCTTCGCGCCGGACGCGGCCGAGCACGCGCGCCTTGAGGCGGGCGGCCCTGGGCGGGGTGACCGGCCGGATCGAGCGCAGCAGCGCCTCGGTAAGCGGGTCCGGCAGGGGGGCGGGGGTGGGGCGGGTCTTCATGGTCGCGGTTTTCAGGGAGGATATGAGGGCTACGCGGGGCCAGCCGGAATGGATGTCGGCGGCGGGCGGTTGGCAACGACGGGGCAACGGCGTGGCTACGGCGCGGCGCACCGGTTTGGGCTAGAGTACGGTTTCGAATTCTGGAGGTTCCCCATGCGCACCCTGTTGGCATCCCTTGTCACCGCGGCATCGCTCCTGGTGCTGCTGCTGACCGCCTGTTCCACCATCGAAGTCGTGCCCCCGACGCCGGTGCAAAGTGCCACCACCATCGTCGCCGCCGCCGACCGCAGCGACGAAGATCGCAAGACCGACGAGCGCCGCAAACCCGCCACGCTCCTGTCCTTCGCCGGCGTGAAACCGGGCATGGCGATCCTCGACATCGGCGCTGGCGCCGGTTACACCACCGAGCTGCTGGCGCGCGCTGCCGGCCCCAGCGGCAAGGTGTGGGGCCACAATTCGCAGCAAATGATCGACCGCTTCGTGAAGACCGCCTTTGACGACCGCGCCAAGGGACTGAAGGGCGTGAAGATCATCAAGCACGTGGCCGAGTTCGACGACCCGGTGCCGCCGGACGCGCCGCCGCTCGACATCGTCACCATCATCCTGATCTACCACGACACCGCCTACCTGCCGGTCGATCGCGCCAAGATGCTGTTCCGCCTCTATACCGCCTTGAAGCCCGGCGGTGTGGTGATCGTCACCGACCACTCGGCCAAGGAAGGCGAGGGCATCAGTGTCGTCAAGACCCTGCACCGCATCGAGGAAGCCACCCTGGTGAAGGAAATGAAAGCGGCCGGCTTCAAGCTGGTGGCGAGCTCCAACGCCTGGCGCAACCCGGAAGATCCGCGCACCGAAGCCTTCTTCAAAATGAAGACGCACACCGACCAGTTTGCGTTGAAGTTCGTAAAATAGCCGGCGACCTTTTCCTCTGCCCTCTCCCGGCCTTCGGCCACCCTCTCCCGCAAGCGGGAGAGGGGCTGGGGGAGAGGGGCGGTAGCAAGTACCCCGTATTTTTTCAACAAGACCATTCACATGAACCGCTCTCTTCTTAGCGCCATTCTCCTGCTGTCCTCGTTCGCCCATGCCGCCGAATCCGACTGGAAGCAAGTCGAAGAGTCACCCACCAGCAAGGTGCTGATCCAGGTGAGCTCGATCAAAGCCAGCGGTGCCGGCAAGGCCTTTACCTATCGCGTCGATTTCAATGAAGCGCAAAAGAACGCCAAGAACGGCAAGGAATACCGTTCGGTGGTGGTGAAAGCCCTGATCGTCTGCTCGACGCGGCAAATGAAACGCGGCGAGGTCAATGCTTTCGCCGGCCTCGGCGGCACCGGCGCAATGGTCGATACCTACCTGCCTACGGGCGATGAGGCGCGGCCCTTCGGCGTCGCGCCCGGCAACAGCGACGAAAAATTGCTGAGGTTTGTCTGCTTCCTGTCGCCCCCTGCGGCGAAATAGGCAACAACATGACTCCGATAGCAACCGCGCGCTTGCGCCTGCGCGAACTCACGCCGGACGATGCGCCCTTCCTGCTGGCCCTCCTGAACGATCCCGACTGGATCAAGAACATCGGCGACCGCGGCGTGCGCAGCGTCGAAGCGGCGCGCGAATACGCCGTCAAGGGCCCCATCGCCATGTACGCCAAACACGGCTTCGGCCTGTGGATGGTGGAAACCAAGGACGGCACACCCACCGGCATGTGCGGCCTCATCAAGCGCGATACGCTGGAGGATGTGGACCTCGGCTTCGCCTTCATGCCGGCGTTTCGTGGCAAAGGCTATGCATTCGAAGCGGCTACTGCGTCGCTCGCCGTCGCGGCAAAACTGGGCATGACGCGCGTGGTTGCCATCGTTTCGTTTCACAACCCGGATTCGATTGCGCTGCTGGTGAAGCTGGGATTTGCGTTCGAGCGAGCGATTCGGATGCCGAATGACAGCGAGGACATTGGGCTGTATGCGAATCATTCAAGCGATCAAGCACATAAATAGTTGTTGCGAGTATAAAAAATCCGCTCATTTTAAAAATGACCATTAGTCAGATGTCGCGTCGCGTAGCGAATTGACCCACCTTGGGGGTGGAATCGCTAGGTGGGTC
>CAZCKI010000275.1:0-4873 GCA_964498815.1 uncultured Burkholderiales bacterium | reverse complement strand
GACAAGACGTTTGGGGCGCAGAGCGGGCGGTACGTGCGGTTGAAGGGCACGGACCAGATTCTCACCGATCTAGGCATCCCCAAGGATGTGTTCACTTTCATTTCCTACCCGACCAAGTTCGATAACCGCGAGACCGTCAAGGCACTGAAAGGCTCGGGCATCGCTTGCCCGCGACTGGATACCTACTCGTGGCGCCTGTGGGACTACTGGGAACGCCACCTTGACCCGGATCTCTTCATCGACCGTTCGCTGGCCGGCAAGGTCAAGGACAAGGTCGTGGTGGTCACCGGCGGCACCTCAGGCATCGGCGAAGCGACCGTGCTGAAAATGGCGGAAGCCGGCGCCAAGGTGGTGATCGTCGCGCGTGACCCGGAAAAGGCGCAGGCGACACTCGCCAAGGTGAAAGAAATGGGCGGGCACGCCAAGTTTTATTCCTGCGACCTGTCCGATCTTGCCAGTTGCGACAAGCTGATCGCGGCGGTGCTGAAGGACTACGGCACCTGCCACTACCTCGTCAACAACGCCGGCCGCTCGATCCGCCGCGGCATCGCCAACAGCTTCGATCGCTTCCACGACTTCGAACGCACCATGTCGCTCAACTACTTCGGCAGCCTGCGCCTGATCATGGGTTTTTTGCCGGCGATGATGAAGCAGGACAGCGGTCACATCATCAATATTTCCTCGATCGGCGTGCTCACGCAGGCGCCACGCTTTTCGGCCTACGTGGCCTCCAAGGCCGCCTTGGACGCATTCTCCGGGTGTGCGGCCTCGGAATTCGTCGACAACCACATCCACTTCACTACCATCAATATGCCGCTGGTGCGTACGCCCATGATCGCGCCGACCAAGATGTACAACAGCGTGCCAACCCTGTCGCCTGAACAAGCCGCCGACCTGGTGGTGGAAGCGATCGTTTACAAGCCGGTGAGAATCGCAACGCGCCTGGGCATCTTCGGCGCCATCATCCACGCGATTTCACCGAAACTCACGCAGATCATCCTCAACGCCGCTTTCCGCATGTTCCCGGATTCTTCGGCGGCGCAGGGCAAGAAGGGGGAAGCGACGAAGGAAGTGGAGATGACGCCGGAGGCAATGGCGTTTGCGCAGATTACGCAGGGTATTCACTGGTAAGAGCAGCGGATTCCCAAAATGGCCAAACTAAAACCGGGCGACCCCGCCCCCGATTTCACCGGCAAACTCACCGACGGTTCGACAGTGAGCCTCAAGGACTATCGCGGCAAGAAACTCATCATGTATTTCTACCCGATGGACGATACGCCCGGCTGCACGGCACAGGCCTGTTCCTTGCGCGACGCCAATAAGGAGATTGTTGCAAAAGGCGCCGCGATCCTCGGCGTGTCCACGCAAGACACGGCTTCGCACCAGAAATTTACCGACAAATACAAGCTCAATTTTCCGTTGTTGGCCGACACAGATAAATCGGTCGGCAAGGCCTACGGCACCATCGGTGGCGGCGGGCTGCTTTCGGCGGCGAAGGCGATTGCCGGATTCGCGGACCGGGTGACCTTCATCATCGATGAGAAGGGCAAGATCGTGCACATCATCGATTCGCCGGACACGCGCAATCACGCCGAGGAAGTATTGGCGCTGTTGTAATCAGCCGTAATTGCATAACCCGTTCGTCCTGAGCTCTGTTTTTCCGTGCGCCCTGCGCTTGCCGAAGGGAGGATGGAGTGCACCTCGTTGATCGCATATAGCCCGTTCAACCCTTCGACAAGCTCAGGGCGAACGGGAATTGGCTTGTCCCCTGCCGGGAGCAAACCCTGGCTATCGCGCTTTTTTAACCATTTTTGCCCGGCGCGGTACACCGACACCGGAGTCTGCTATTTTTAACTCTGTCGGATGTTTTCGATCACGCGTTGCGCGACGGCTTCCGAAAACAGCAACTGCACGTGTCCCACACCGCTGATGGGCACATTGCTTGCCCATTCGAGAATGCACGTTTCCGGGGGATAGACGATGTCGTCGGTGAGGGTGTAGATCGACAGGGTCGCGGGCCTGCCCTCCTCGCCTTTTTCCCCTTCCACCAACGTCCGCAGCCATGTCGAGCCGATGCGCATTTGCTGCGTGCACGCACCCAGCCCGAATCCTGCCGTGGCCGTGCCGTGGTGCGGAGTGCCGAGGGTGATGAATTGTGCGATGCGGCCGCAGCCGTGGGCCACCATATAGGCGCGGGTGACCAGACCGCCCATGCTATGGGCAACGACGATCAGGCGCTCCTTGCCGGTTTCGCGGCAGATTTCATCGATGCGTGCCGCCAGCGCCGGCATCATGGCATCGATCGAGCCCATCAGCGGCTCCAGGGTGATGGTGTACACCGGCCCCTTGCCGGCGGCGGCCAGGCGCTTGCGAAAACGGATCCACAAGCCCCGGTTGGAAAAGTATCCATGCACCAACAGGATCGGCATTCCGCCGACGGGGCCGACCGGATCGGCGCCCAAGGCCCATTGCGGGAAGGCCTGGCTCCAGTTGAAACTGATCAGGCGCGAGGTGAATTCACCCAGCAATGCGCGCAACGTTTCCCGAAGCGGCGAAGGACGATGGCCGCGCAGTCGAAAAGACTCGGTAACGACGAAGCTCGCCAGCGCGTGCGAAAGGCGCCAGCAAAAGGCGATCAGCAAGATGGTGATGACGATGAACAGATGGGCGCGGCCGTCCGCCGCGAGTTTGCCGATCAGCCATAAGGCCAACAGCGATTCACCGGCCAGCAGAGTCAGCAGCCAGCGCTGCAACATCAGAACGGCCCCCACCACTTCAGCAGCCACAGCGTCGCCATGCCGGCCGCCAGCGTGCCAATGATGCTGCGGGTGCCAAGGGCGACCAGGGTGGCCACCAGCGCCGAGACGATGCGATAGCCGTTGAAGGCGTGCCCGTTCGCCAATTCCCGAAACAGCACGTCGGGAACGATGAGCGCCGGCAACACGGCGGCAGCCACGTATTTCAATGAGCGTTGCAACACCGCCGGTACGCGAGTGCCGGCCGGTAGCACCATGAAGGACGCGCGGATCGCCAGCGTGACCATGCCCCCTGCCACAATCAACAGCCAGCTCTGCCAATCGGTCAGCACGCTCATGGCGACTCCTGTTTGACCGGTTGAAATTCGCGCCACGCGCCGAAGGCGATGGCGATGGTTGCGGACGCGACCAGGCCCAATCGCATCGGCCAGGCGGCGGTGACGGCTGCAGCCATGCCCGCCATCAGCGCGACTTGCCAGTGCAAGCGTGTCTGCAGCGCGGTCACCGCCAGGGACAGGAATACCAGCGGCACGGCGAAATCGAGCGACCAGGAAGACGGCACCAGCAGGCCCGCAAACAGGCCGGTCGCGACCGAAAGCTGCCAGGTACACCACATGCTGACGGTGACGCCGAGATAGTAGGCATCGCAGTTTTCGACCTCGCGATCGGGCGCAAATCGCGCTGTCGTCAGGGCAAACGCGTGATCGGTGAGCAAATAGGAAAAAAGCCAGCGTCGCGCCACCGGCAAATGGCGGAAAAACGGCGCCACCGCCGCGCTGTACATGGCCATGCGCAGATTGACGATGGCGATCGACAGCACCACGATGGCGGCGGGTGCGTGCTGCGCCATCAACTGGATGGCGACAAGCTGTGCGGCGCCGGCGAACACGATGATGGACATGCCCATCGACAGCCACGGGTCCATGCCGGCGGCGCTGGAGGCGGCGCCGACGATCAGTCCAAACGTGAGGTTTCCGGGGATGGTAGGCGCCTGGTCGCGCACACCAGTAAAAAAGGCCGAGCGGGGTGTATCCATTGTGGTGGATTTTACCGCCCATGCGACAATGCCGCGTCCTCCTTCGCCAACTATTCTTCGGCCGGCATGATCTCCTACGCGCTTACCATCTTTGTTTCGGCATTCCTCCTGTTCCTGTTGCAACCGATCATCGCCAAGCAGATTCTGCCCTGGTTCGGCGGCAGCGCGGCGGTCTGGTCCACCTGCCTGGTGTTTTTCCAGCTGGCCCTGCTGGCGGGATACTTTTACTCAGACTGGATCACCCGCAAGCTCAGCACCCGCCGGCAGATCATTTTGCATCTGGGCCTGATCGCTTGCGCCCTGCTGCTATTGCCGATCATTCCGGATGCCGGCTGGAAGCCGCAGGGCAGCGAGGAGCCGGCGTTGCGCATCCTGCTGCTGCTGGGTGCCACCATCGGCTTGCCCTATTTCCTGCTCTCCACCACCAGCCCGCTGGTGCAGGCCTGGTTTGCCCGCGAGCACCCGGGCCGGAGTCCGTATCGCCTGTTTGCGCTGTCCAATCTGGCTTCGATGCTGGCGCTGCTCGGTTATCCGTTCCTGCTGGAACCAAGCCTCACCACCCGCCGGCAAGCGTTTTTCTGGTCGATCGGCTTTGCCGTATTTGCGGCCCTGGTCGCCTGGCTGGCGTGGAGCGCATGGCGGCGTGATGCCGGCGAGGCCGCAGCGGCTGCCAACGATACGTCGGAGGCTTCGCCGCCTACGGGCCGCGAACAACTGATCTGGATCTCGCTGGCGGCGCTGGGGTCGATGCTGCTGCTGGGCGTCACCAACCACCTGACCCAGAATATTTCCTCGATCCCCCTGCTGTGGGTGGTGCCGCTGGCCCTGTACCTGCTGACTTTCATCCTCGCTTTCGATCGCGCGGGCTGGTACCGGCGCGCCATCAATATTCCCCTGGCGGCGATTGCCTTGCTGGCGATGGCGTACCTGATCGCGGACAGCGAACTGCACTTTCGCCTGTTCCTGCAAATCGGCGTGTTTTCCGCCGGCCTGTTTTTTGCCTGCCTCTATTGCCACGGTGAACTATCGGCACGCAAGCCGGCGCCCAGGTACCTGACGCGGTTTTACCTGATGATCTCGG
>CAZCKI010000274.1:0-4905 GCA_964498815.1 uncultured Burkholderiales bacterium | reverse complement strand
ACGACGTGATGAAGCTCCATGTCAACGCCGACAAGCTTACCTACGTTTCTCAGAGGACGCTGTCGGTGGACGACTGCCAGAAGGTGATCGATGCGCTGAAAGTCAAGTTTCCGCACATCGTCGGCCAGAAAAAGGACGATATCTGCTACGCCACGCAAAACCGGCAGGATGCGGTGAAGTTCATGGCGCCGCAGGTGGAAGTGGTGATCGTGGTCGGCTCGCGTTCGAGTTCCAATACCAACCGGCTGCGCGAATTGGCGCAGTTGCTCGGTTGCGAAGCCTACCAGGTCGATTCGGCGCAGGAATTGCAGGAAGCGTGGATCGCGGGCAAGAAACGCATCGGCGTGACCTCCGGGGCGTCGGCGCCGGAAGTGTTGGTGCGCGATGTAGTGGCGAAGCTGAAAGCGATCGGCGTACCGAGCGTGCGGGAATTGGACGGCATCATCGAGGCGGTCACGTTTCCGCTGCCGCGCGGCCTCAACGGCGCTGCCCGGCAGGGGTGAGTCGAGGCGACCGCTCGTCGGAATTTCCGGCGGGTTCAACGGTCGAAAAGAGTCGTGAACGTGGCACGTGTATAATTTTCGAATCATTTCAGGAGGTTTCGCATGCGTAAGATCCTAGCCATCGCTGTCCCGTTTGCCATCGTGATGGCGCAATCCGCACTTGCCGCATCGCCGATGAAGCCGGGCCTGTGGGAAGTCACCGCGGTCGTCGAAAAACCGGCGGTGCTGCAGAAAATCAACACTACCTCGCGCTATTGCTATACCGCCGACGACGTCAAGAATTCGCAGAAGCTGATTCCCTTGCAGCACGAAGTCGGCATGAAGTGTGAAATCAAGGAATACAAACTGGCCGGCGAGACCGCCACCTGGAAGGAAAGCTGCGCCGACAAGACCAGCAGCCTGTCCGGCACCGGCAGCATGACCATGAAAGCCGATACCTACACCTATGCAGCGGCTCTCGAACAAAAGTCGCTCGACCCCAAGGCGGCCGACAAGCCGTACAAAGTGACCGAAAAGCTCTCCGGTAAGCATATCGGCGACTGCAAGTAGCGTTCGAACGCACCTCCCTCGGGCCGTCGGGACTTTCCTGACGGCCCGTTTCCTTTGCGGCAGGCCCAGTGTCCTCCGGCGCCAGGGCATTCGCTGCCCTACCCACTGCCGGGCAATCGTGGCATGCTGGCATCTCGCCAGGTTGGCTTTGCGGGGTTGCCGGAGTCCGGCCGGGGTGGCCCAGCCCATTGATTCGGCGGTGAATTCGCCGTTCATGGCGACCCCTCCGCCTTTCGTCGGTCGATTTCCGGCCGGCCGGCAGCCTCGTCTACCATTCACTCATTAAGGGAGCATGCCATGCGTCGTCTTTCCGGTTTTACGCTTATCGAAATCATGATCGTGCTGGCCATCGTCGGCATTTTGGGCGCCTTCGCCGTGCCTGCCTATTCCGACTATATGCGCCGCAGCCGCCTGACCGAGGCATTTTCCTGGATGTCGAGTTACCGCATTTCGATGGAGCAATACTTTCAGGACAACCGCAGCTACCAAAATGGCGGGAACTGCGGTGTAATCCCGACTGCGCCGGGCAAGCCGACCGGTACCGCGGTCAGCGAGTATTTCACCTACTCGTGTTCCGCCACCACCTCCACTACATATACGGCAACAGCCGTCGGCAACAGCCCGGGCAGCATGGCCGGCTTCAATTACACCATCACCCAAGACGGCACCAAGGCGACATTGGCCGTCTCGAACAGCTGGCCCGCCACTACCAATGCAAATTGCTGGGTGGTGAAAAAGGACGGTTCGTGCTGATTCGCGCCCCACACCGCGGATTTTCCCTGCTCGAACTGCTGGTGGGGGTTGCCATCCTGGGTATCCTGATGGCGGCTGCCATACCCAATTTCCGCGGCTTTTTCGTCAATTCCCGCGTACAGTCGGTGGCGGAGAATTTTCTGGCCGGCGTACAGAAGGCGAGGGCCGAAGCCGTTTCGAAAAACGTGCAGGTGCAGATCGTCCTGACCGATGATGCGATCGGCCCCGGCATCCAGAATTCGGTCAATGCGGTTGCCGGCAACGGCACCAGCACTTCGGCGGGCCGCAATTGGGTGGTGCGCTACCTGAACGTAAATAACAGCGATGTCACCTGCCAGGCGTATTGCCTGGTCGAGGCCAAATCGAGCACCGACGGATCCTCCGGTAGCGGTGCGTTTGATTCGACCTTATTTGTGGCCGCTCCCAGTTGGGGCGGGAGTATCTCCTTTACCCCCCTCAGCAACAGTATGCAGCCGACCACGCTGGTGACCTTTTCCAGCACCACCGCAGCCTGCCAGCAAGCCGGCGGACCGGTGCGCTGCATTGCCGTCTTGATTTCCCCCGGCGGCCAGTCGCGCATGTGCGACCCAAACCCCGCCATTCCCGTCGGCGACAATCGCCACTGCTAGCGAGATCGACATGAGACAACACGCCCAAGGTTTTTTCCTGCTGGAAGCGCTGCTGGCCATTTTCATCTTTTCGCTCGGCGTGCTGGCGATGGTGGCGATGGGCGCCACCGCCATCGGCGCCCAAAGCGATGCGCAGTACCGCAGCGACGCCGCCACTTTCGCCAATGAAATCGCCACGCAAATCTGGCTCAGCATGCCGCGACCCACCGCTGCCTCGCATACGGCCCCGTCGACGCGCGATGCGGCCATCGTAGCCGCGCTGAACAATTTCCAGCATCAACTCACTACCAACAATACCGCCCTGGGCGTGCCGTGCAAATTTACCGGCCCCGCGTCGGCGAGCCCGGTCGTCGCGAGCTGGGTTGCGGAAATGACCGATCCGACCAAGCCGCATTCCTTGCCCGGCGCCACGGCGGAAATGCAACAAATCGTCATCGACACCTCAGCCACGGGTAATAACCAGGTGACGATCACGATCTGCTGGAAGGCGCCTTCCGACAAGTTCGAACGCAAACACACGCTCATTACGTATGTCAACGGCTAAGCACGGAACCGCGATGCATTCCACTTCCCCCACTTCCGTTCGACGCCAGCAAGGTTTCAGCATGGTCGAATTGATGGTCGGCGTCGCCATCGGCCTCATTGCCATGCTGGTGGTGTTCCAGACGCTTGCCACCTGGGATGCGCGGCGCCGCGCCACCACTGCCGGCAGCGATGCACAAGTGGCCGGCACCGTCGGACTGTTCAGCATGGAGCGCGACCTTCGCATCGGCGGCTGGGGCTTCGGCACCAATCTGAACGGGGCGGGCGGATGCTACAACGTCAGTGTCACCGGCTTCGCCAACCCCGCGACGCTGCACCTGGTGCCGGTGGAAATTGTGCCGGTAATCGGCGAGCAGAGTGACACCGGCATTCAGGTCTTGTACGGCAATTCCGCGCTGTTGGCGGACATCCAGCCCTATGTGAATTCTGCCGCCAACAGCAAAAAGACCTTGTCCAACACCGGCTTTGCAACCGGCGATCTGGTGGTGTCGGCCGATTCCAGCGGCAGCTGCGACCTGGTCAAGGTCACCGGTCTTTTGTCGCCGGACGACGGTGTTTCATTCGCCCATTCCCCCGGCACACCTACCGCCTCCGCCGGCAATCTATTTGACCTCGGACCCGCGCCGATCTACAAACGTTGGTACGTCAAGGCGGGTGGCGTGCTGGCCACGCAGGACTTGATGAACCCCGGAACCGTCACCGAAGTCACCGATGGCATCGTCGATATGAAAGCGCAATACGGTGTCGATGGCGTGAACGGCGGTGCCATAGACAATACGATTTCGGCGAATGAGTGGACGCTGACGGCGCCGACCGATTGGACAAAGTTATTGGCGATTCGCGTTGCGATTCTGGCGCGCAGCCAGCGATTCGAAAAGCCGGATGCCGTCTTGGGCTGCCAAGCCACCCCTGCAACCCAGGTGCCAAAGTGGAGCGGCAGCACGCCGCCGCCGCCCGCGGTGGTCATGCCGGGATCCACCAGCGATTTCATCATGAAAGATCTCGACGGCAGCAATCCTTCCTTGAACAACGACGCGAACGACTGGCGCTGCTACCGCTATCGCGTCTATGAAAAGATCATCCCGCTGCGCAATGCCATCTGGGGGAACTCATCGTGAGGCCGCATTCCGTGTATCGTGGCGCCCACCTGCCGGCGCGTCAGCAGGGCGTGGTGTTGTTCATATCGCTGATCGTGTTGATCGCCATGACCATGGCAGGCATCGCCATGATGCGCCAGGTCGGCACCGGTCTTGGCATTGCCGGCAATCTTGCGTTCCGCCAAGGCGCCACGTCCGCGAGCGACAGGGGCGTGGAACTCGGCGTGACCTGGCTGTGCGAGACACTGGGCGGTTCAAATTGTCCGGTGGCGGTCGCCAATCCGCCCTTGCTCGACAGCGACCAGTCGTCGCTCGGCACGTTTGCCGGCGGCATCTATTACTCCAGTTGGGACGGCTCCAATATTACCGGCCAAAAGTTCGACCCGCTGAATCCGCAAAAATTCAACTGGCAGGGCTTTCCGCAGCCGCCGGCGGATAACGCCGGCAACAAGACCCAATTCGTGATTCATCGCCTGTGTTCGGTGCCGAATACGCCGGTCAACACGGGCTTGCAAAAATGCATCACCGTGCAGGAAACCATCGGCACCGGCTCGTCGCAAACGGCGGCCAGCTACAACAGCTCCAATCTATCGTCTTCCAACAATCCGTATTACCGCATCACCACCCGTACCGAGGGCCCCAGGGGCACGGTCAGCTACGTCCAGGTCATCGTCAAGGCATCGTGAAGTCCGCGATCCGGGATGAACTGTCAAGGAGAGGCAACATGTTCGGCATGAAAAATATGACAAACCAAAAAACACCGCAAGCGAAGCTGCTTCGCATCATCGAGCGAATCGCAGTGGCCCTGTCGCTGGCCCTGCCTCTGGCCAT
>CAZCKI010000273.1:0-4905 GCA_964498815.1 uncultured Burkholderiales bacterium | reverse complement strand
GGTTCCCTTCCTGGTGAACACCAAGTTCCGCGCCAGCATCAACTCGCGCCTGGCCGACCTGGATGGCAATATCGCGCCGACGCTGACGCTGGGTGCCGGTTACGTCCTGTCGAACGACGGCAATGCCAGCATCGCCTATCAGGCGGTCGATGCCGACGGCCCCGCGCCGGCCGTTTCGTTTGTCGGTTCCGCGCCGAACGCCGTGATCGGCGGCGGCAATATCGTCTTGCACGGTCTGGCTTCCGGCACGTATTTCTTCACCGTCAAAGCGCAGGACGCGGGCGGCAAGAAGGCCTTCGCCCATTTCGTCGTCGATGTGGTGCTGGTCAATGCGGCTCCGGTCATTACCAGCGCCAACAGCGCACAGTTCCCGGTGTTGAGCGCCGGCACTTTCAGCGTAGCCGCCAGCGGTTACCCGGCGCCGGTGTTCAGTGCGCAGGGTGCATTGCCCGGCGGCGTGACCATGAGCGCAGGCGGCGTCCTGTCCGGCACATCGGCCAGCGGCAGTGCCGGCAGCTATCCGATCACCGTCGTTGCCGCCAACGGCATCGGCGTTAATGCGCAACAGAGCTTCACGCTGACCGTGAGCAAATTGGCGCAGGCGATCAACTTCCCGGCGCTCTCCAACAAGCTGACCAGCGACCCGCCGTTCTCGATCGCCGCAACCGGAACTGCGTCCGGCAACCTGGTTACGTTCGGTTCGCAGACCCCCGCTGTTTGCCAGGTCAGCCTGACTACGGTGACATTGGTCGGTGCCGGAACCTGCACCCTTGCCGCAGACCAGGGCGCCAGCGCCGACTACCTGCCCGCGACTACCGTCACCGCAAGCTTTACCGTGAGCGTGCCGCCCCCGGTCATTTTTACGGTCATCGCCAGCGCCGGTGCCAACGGTACGATCACACCGTCGGGTTCGGTGCAGGTGACACAGGGCAATAGCGCCGTGTTTACCGTGTCCGCCAATCCGGGCTACAGCGCGAGCATAGGCGGCACCTGCGGCGGCGTGCTCGTCAACGGTGTCTATACCAGCGCCGCTATCGCGGCCAATTGCACGATTGTCGCGAGCTTCGCTTCCGTCGCGCTGTTATCGCAGTCGATCAATTTCGCACCGCTCGCTGACGTGGCGGTAAGCGCGGCGCCGTTCACGATTACCGCCACCGGTGGCGGCTCGCAGTTGCCGGTGACGTTCAGCACGGCGACACCGGCGGTCTGCACCGTGAGCGGCAATCTCGTTACCATCGTCGGCGTGGGCGTTTGCACCATCGTGGCCAACCAGGCCGGCAACGCCAGCTACGCGCCTGCGCCGGCCATCGCCCAGTCTTTCGGCGTGGCGATACCCACGCCGGGCGCGCCCCGCAACCTGGTATGCCCGGCGGGATTCGGCCAGATTTCCTGTTCTTTCAATTCGCCCTTGTCTTCCGGCAGCAGCCCGATCGTCTCGTTTACGCTGACCTGCACGCGCCTTGCCGGCGGCGCCGTCAGCAGCGTAAGCGGTAGCGGATCACCTCTCGCCCTGAGCCTCAAATCGGGGGCGCTGCACCTTTGCGCCGTTACCGCCGCCAACGCACAGGGCACCGGCTTGCCCAGCAATAGCGTGTTCGTCACCACCATCAGCAATACCGCACGGGCCGGTGGCATCGATGCCGATGGCGACGGCCGCGCCGAGATTGTGGTGCGGGCCGGCGGCGGCAATTCCTTTTCGGCAACCCTGGATGCGCACAATCAGCTGGTGTTTCAGCCGGCTACCGATCCGGGCGCGGCAACGCGCGTGCTGGGCGCAGGCGATTTCGCAGGCGTGGGGCATTCGGACCTGCTGTTGCAGGAAATCGCCAACGGCATGGTCAAGATCTGGGCAGGTTTCGAAGGGCCGCCCGACGGGGAGCGCCTGTTGCGTACCGTTGCGGCAAGCTGGCAAGTCGAGGCGATTGCGGATGTCGATGGCGACGGCAGTGCCGACATCGTCTGGCGTTACACGGCGCCGGGAACGGCCGATAACGGCGTCGTGTTCGTCTGGTTCATGCATGGCCTGCAACTGGGCGAGGTGCGCTACCGCGGCGGCGCGCCGCTGGACTGGCAGTTGATCGGCGTTGGCGACCTGCACGGCAACGGCCGCGGCGACATCGTGTGGCTCAGCCCGACGGGACAGTTGCGAGTATTGACGGCGCTGGCCAATCGCAATTACCTGAATGAAGCGATTGCCATGGTTCCGGCCGGTTACGCCGTGCTGCGGGTCGGCAATTTTGCAGGCGACGGCAAGGCCGGCCTGCTGCTTCGCAACGGCGCCGGCAAAGTACGTCTGTGGCGCATGAACGGGGCGCTGGTGAGCAGCGATATTGCGTTACCGGATACCGGGCCAGCGTGGAGCTTTTTTGCGACCGGCGATGTCGATGGCGACGGCACGCTGGACATCGTCTGGAAAAAAGCGGACGGCAGCCTGGTGCTGTGGCTCATGAACAAGGCAACACCGTCTTCGCCGCTGGTGGTCGATCCGGCCGGTACCGTGCCCGCTGGCGCCGTTGCAATCGAACCCTAATATTTAATGCGCGTCACCACCGGCGGTGCGCTGCCCTGCGGCACCACGATGAACAGATTGTCGTGCTCTTCCTCGGCGATCTTGATCTCGACCGGATAACCGAGGCCCTTCAGGATCGCCGGCACGGTATTGCTGTGGCCGACCACCAATACCGCTTCGTCTTTGCCGTGGCTGCGGATTTTGGCGAGCAAGGCGTCCATCTCCTTTGCTGGCACGGCCACCGGCATCAAGCCAAATTGCTTGCCGACCGCAGCGCCGGTGAAGAGTGTGCGCTGGTATTGCGTGGTGTAGATCGCGCGCAGCGCAGTTGCCGACAACAGGCCTGCCAGCTTTTGCGCGCGCGCCTCACCCGTCACTGACAGCCCAGGATCGGCGCTATTGTCGAGGCGCTCGACGTGGCGCACCACGAACACCACCTGCTGGCCGAAGGACCAGGCGGGCAGCAGCGCGGCAAAGACGACCAGAAACCAGGCCGCGAATTTCCTGCGCATCATTTCGCCGGGGAGGATAACATTTTCACCAGGCGATACAGGTACTCGCCGCCCTCGTAAAACGATTTCACGATGATGCGCTCGTCCTTGCCGTGGGCGCGGTTTTCGCCGATATCGTTGGCGCGGCCGGAATGCCCGTAGGTGGGGATGCCGATATTGCGCAGGTACACGCCATCGGTGCCGCCCGCCGACATGGTGGGGATGACGGCGATGCCGGGCCAGAATTCGTTGGACAGTTTTTCGATGGCCTGCATGATTTCCGGATTGAGCGGCGAAGGCTCGCTCAATACCGAGGCGCCGGCAAAGGTGACGGCAATCTGCTCGTCGGCCACCACCCGCACCAGGGTCTTGCGGATTTCCTCCACCGGCTCGCCCGGCAGGATGCGGCAGTTCACGTTGGCGCGCGCGGTCTGCGGCAGGGCATTGGTGGCGTGGCCGCCTTCGAGCATGGTGGCTACACAGGTGGTGCGCATCAGGTTGTTGTAGCCGGGAAGAGCCGACATGCGCGCGATGGCGGCCGGGTCGGGTTTGTCCAGCGTGATGGCCTTCATGTCGGCGCCCAACTGTCCTTCCTCCTGCGCGGACGAGCGGGCAAAAAAGGCGCGCGTGGTCTCGTTGAGCGAAAACGGAAAATCGAACTGGGCCAGCCGCGACAGCCCCTGCGCCAGATGATAGATGGCGTTGTCCTTGGACGGCATCGAGCTGTGGCCGCCGACGTTTTTCACTTCCAGCCGGTAATTCTGAAAAACCTTCTCGCTGGTCTGCACGCCGTTACGTAGCGCCTTGCCGTTCTTGGTGCCTACTCCTGCGCCTTCGTTGAGCGCGTACTCGGCGTCGATCAGGTCGCGATGATGGGTCACCAGCCAGTGCATGCCGACGTTGTTGGCATCGAGGATTTCCTCGTCGGTTTCCAGTACCAGGATGATGTCGCGGTCGGGCTTGAAGCCTTCCTGCTTGTAGCGGATCAGGTTGGCGACCCACACCGCCGCCATGAACTTGTCGTCGCCGGAACCGCGCGCGTAAAAGTAGCCGTCCTTTTCCACCAGTTGGAAGGGGTCGGTGCTCCAGTCGCTTTTCAGGGCCTCGACCACGTCGAGGTGCGCGACCAGCAGGATGGGTTTGCGCATTTTGGTACCTGCGCCGGTGCCGCGATAGCGCGCCACCAGGTTGCCTTTCTTCGGCGCGGGCGACAGCACTTTGACGTCGGCGTCCGGGAATCCTGCGACCTTCAGACGCGCAGCCATGGCGTTGGCGGCCTTCAAGGTATCGCCGTGGAAAGTGACGGTGTTGATTTCGACCAGTTCCTTGTAAATGTCCCTGGCCAGTTGCTGATGCGGCGCCAGGGTTTCCGCGGCGGCCGGCAGGGTCGAGACCAACGCGGTGCAAACGAGCAGCGCGGGTGCAATGGCTTTCCTAATTGTCATGGCGGGTTTTCCGATAAAAAGTTGATGGGTAGCGACAGATTCGGTCAGGTTTTTGCGCCGGGCAGTCGATAGCCCTTGAAGTCCTCGCGCAACTTGGTTTTCAGCAATTTGCCGGTGGCGGTGTGCGGCAATTGTTCGACGAAAGTGACGTCGTCCGGCGTCCACCACTTGGCGATTTTTCCCTGGAAGAATTGCAGCAGTTCTTCCCTGGTCACCTTGGCATCCTTTTTCAGGACCACCACCAGCAAGGGCCGCTCGTCCCACTTCGGGTGGGCAACGCCGATGACGGCGGCCTCCGCCACCGCAGGATGCGCCATCGCCACGCATTCCAGATCGATCGAACTGATCCACTCGCCGCCCGACTTGATGACGTCCTTGGAGCGATCGGTGATCTGCATATAGCCGTCGGCATCGATAGTGGAGACGTCGCCGGTGGCGAACCAGCCGTCCACCAGCGCGC
>CAZCKI010000272.1:0-4919 GCA_964498815.1 uncultured Burkholderiales bacterium | reverse complement strand
AGCAGATTCCGCAGGCGATGGCCGGCTGGATGACCGCGCAGGGCTTCGGCCTGGTAGTGTTCCTGCTGCTGGTCAACGTCATCCTGCTCGCAGCCGGCAACTTCATGGACCCGGCGGCGATCGTGCTGATCATGGCGCCGATCCTGTTCCCGATGGCGGTCAAGATGGGGGTGGACCCGGTGCACTTCGGCATCCTGATGGCGGTCAATATGGAAGTGGGCCTCTGCCATCCGCCGGTGGGCCTCAACCTGTATGTAGCCTCGGGCATCACCAAGATGGGCATCACCGAGCTCACCGTCGCAGTGTGGCCGTGGCTATTGACGATGATCTGCTTCCTGGTGCTGGTGACCTTCTGGCCGGGACTCTCGCTGTGGCTGCCGCATCTCTTGTTCAACAGATAGGGGTCACGCTCCGGCAACTCAGGGCTTGCGCGCCGTAGCCTTCGGCCACGGCGCTTTTTGCCCGGGATACAGGGCAGACTTCGGTTCCATGGTGGCGAGGTCCCAATCCGCCTCGACGAATGACGCGCGTGTCGCTTTTTGTTTCGGATAGCCGCTCACGTCGTTCTCGTCGTTGATCACCTTGCCGCGCCCTTCGGCCACGTAGTAGAGCACGCGTATGTCGTCGGCGTCGCGATCCCAGGGACGCGCGCCCGCGTTGGCCAGCACGTGCGTTTCGACGTCGCGCGCGGGCAGCACCGCGAGCCCTTGCGGCCAGCTCACCGGGGCTTGCATCGCGATCAGCTGCGCGCGCGTTTCGCCGTAGCGGCCGAACATCGGCAGCGGCACGCCGTTCTTGTCGACCGCAGCATTGTCGTCCGCGTAATACTCAAGGTCGCCGTCGCCGCCCAGCGATAGAAACGGCACCGGCCCCTCGGTGGAAAATCCACCTCGCAGCACATTGCCCACCGCCGACATCTGGCCGTTCACGTAGGGATGTTCGCCCCACTCCAGCGCCATCAGGTTGTAGTGAAGGGCGCGCGTGGCCGGGTCGAAGATGAGATTGTTGACGACGCTGCCGCGCACTCCACCCTTGAACAACGGGCTTCTTTCCCCGTTGTGTGCCCAGATATTGCGGTAGAACAGGATATTGGTGACGTTATCGTGCACCAGCGAGCCCTTGGAGTGCTCGCCCTTGGGATGGCTGGTATCCGCCAGACCTTCGGCAGCGAGGTTATAGGAGAAGGTCACGTCGTGCGAGGTATTTTGGCGCCACTCGTCGATATTTGCGCCGCGAAAACGCGGACCCGAGGCCGACATGTTTTCGTCGATGGCCCAGGTAAAAGTGTTGTGATCGACCAGCACGTGGTGTGCGGAGACAGTGCCGAAAGCGTCGGGATCCCAGCCGCTGCGCTTGGCCTGTCCATCCGCGCCGGTGCGGATGCGCAGGTGGCGCACGATGACGTCGTGGCCGCGCACATTGAGGCCGCCGCGAATAATGGTGATGCCGGGTGAAGGCGCCGTCTGCCCGGCAATGGTGAGGTAGGGCTCGCGCACTTCCAGCACGCTGCGATGCAGATCGATCACGCCACCCACTTCGAAGACGACGATGCGCGGACCCTTAGCTTCGATGGCTTCCTTGAAGGAACCGGGACCCTCCGCATTCAGGTTGATGACGCGGAGGATCTTGCCACCGCGCCCGCCTGGCGTGACCGCGGCCCAGCCGACCGCGCCGGGAAAAGCCGGCGGCGCGTCGGCGCTCAATGCGGCAGCGCTACAGACGATCAGGCATGCGAACAAAAATCCACGATTGCGCATGTAAGCCTCCACTGCCGGAATCGGCGTGGAGGCATCTTAGCGCCGCAGCACGAGAAAAATGTTTCCGTATCGCAGTGTTTGTTTCCTGCCGCAGGCGGGAAACAAATTGCCGCAGCGCAACATCAGGCGCGGCCGTGCAGCAGCTTCTTGAGCAGCGGCGCCAGCGCCAGCAGCAGCACACCCGCTCCCACCGAAGTCATCACCAGGAACCAGTACAACGGGATCGACGAGCCCTTCAGCCAGTCTTCCATCACGCCGGCGAGATAGCTGCCGGCCGAATTGGAGATGTACCAGATGCCCATCATCAATGCGATCAGGCGCGCCGGCGCCAGCTTGGTCACCATCGACAGGCCGATCGGCGAAAGACACAATTCCGCCACCGTGTGGATGATGTAGACGAATATCAACCATTGCGGGCCCACTTTCGCGCCACCCACGGTGAGTCCGTCGGCGATCGCCATCACCACAAAGCCGAGTCCCAGGATGATGAGGCCGATGGCCATTTTGGCCGGTGTCGACAGCGCGAAGCGGGTGCCGTCGATCCAGGCCCAGAACATCGCCATCGGCACACCCAGTATCAGGATCATCATCGAATTGACCGATTGCAAAGCCGTAGCCGGCATTTCCCAACCGAACAGCATTCGGTCGGTCTGCTTGTCGGCAAACAGATTCATGGTGCCGCCGGCCTGCTCGAATCCCATCCAAAATGTGGCGGCAAAAAATACCAGCAGCATGATCGCGATCGAGCCGTGGAATTCTTCCACCGGGCAACTTCCCTTGATGTAAAACAGCAAGGCAATCAACGCCGCCGCCGGCAACGCCAATTTGAGGAAATCCGGCACCGCGCCCCACATCGGCCCGGCCACGCCCCAGAAGGCCATGATGGCGTACACCAGTGGAATCGATATGGCAGCGATCAGCAGTACCTGGATGTAATCGCCGCGGTCGAGGCGCGTCTTGCCTTTCGGTAGCCCGGCATCGCCGAGCTTGTCCTGGCTCCAGATGAATTGCGCGAGACCCAGGCACATGCCGATCCCGGCGGCGCCGAAGCCCCAGTGCCAGCCGACCTTCTCGCCCAGGGTGCCGGCGATGAGCGGGGCGAGCCAGCCCCCAAGGTTGACGCCGACGTAATAAATGGTGAAGCCGGCATCGCGCCGCGAATCGTTTTCGCGATACAGTGAACCCAGCAGCGTGGACATATTGGGCTTGAAAAAACCGCTGCCGATCAGCAGCAGCCCCAGCGCCAGATACAAGAGCGGAGGAAAGGCCATGGCGAAGTGGCCCATCGCCATGATCAGACCACCGATCAATACCCCCTTGCGCTTGCCCAGCCAGCGATCGGCGATGTAGCCGCCCAGGATCGGGGTGAGGAACACGAGACCCGTGTAGGTCGCATAGATCTGCAGCGCATTGGCGCGCGGGATACCCACCGCGTTGACCAGATACAGCACCAGCAGAGCGCGCATGCCGTAGTAGCTGAAGCGCTCCCACATCTCGGTGAAAAAGATCATGGTGATCGCGGGTGGCTGTCTTTCGCCGACGATGGGTGCGTTGTTTGCGCCGCCCGCGGCTGCCGTCACTGGAATTCCCATGGAGTGGTCCCTGATTGTCCGCGCCAAGATGGCCGCCAAGCCGCCATTATAGAGGCGTCTCCTGCATCCAAAATCGTCGCACTTCCGTAACTCGACCTGGCATTCGACCGGGCCGACAAGGAGTCCCCGCGGGCATGCCGTTCCAGATAAAACATCACACAGGAGTATGGAAATGCAAGAAATTGTAAGTGCCGCGACGGCGACGATCATCGGCCTGGCGGCAGCCGGCGTCCCTGCCTCGTACGCTGCCGATGCGACGCCCAGCGTGCCCGAAGCGATTCGGATTACAGTACCTGTCGAGCATTTGTTCGATTACCGGATCACCGGCGTGCAGATTTATGTTTGCGCCACGAAGGGCGATGCAAAAGATGCGCAAGTCGAATGGCAATTCAAGAGCCCGGAAGGCTCGATTATCGGTGCCGATGGCGAAGTGATCGGCCGCCACTATGCCGGACCAGCCTGGGCGCTGAGCGATGGCAGTAAAGTCACCGCCGAGGTGGCCGGCCGGGCGGCAGCGCCGGACGCAAAAAATATTCCGTGGTTACTGCTCAAGGCGACATCGACCGCCGGCTCGGGCAAGCTGGCGCGGGTAAGCTTCATACAGCGGCTTCAAACCGAAGGCGGCACCGCCCCGCGCGAGGGATGCGACGCGACCAATGTGGGTAGCGAGCATCGGTCTGCGTACAGCGCCCGCTATCACTTCTATGCCGATCGCAATAGCGCCGGCGCAAAGTAAGCAAAGACCACTGCGTGCGGCGGGGACAACGGTGTCGCGCCGTCACTAGGCTTATTGTCGGGCCTAAGATTTTTTCATGTGTGCCACTAACTGCTCGAGCGCCTTGCCCCAACCGTGCTCGAAACCCATCGCCTCGTGTTGCCTGCGGCCTTCCTCGTCGCGATGCATCGCCATCGCCGTATAACGGGTGCCGCCGCCATGCGGCTCCAGGGAAACGATGGCGGCGAACATAATCTCCATGCACTCCTTACTACCAGGGACGGGCGCCGCCGCCGGCCGAAAGCCGGGCAGCAGCGCATTGGTCCAGACCAGCCGTTCGTTCTCGACGATTTCCAGATAGCAGCCGAGATTGGGAAATTTCTGCCCTTCCGGGCTCTGCATGACGGTATGAAAACGGCCGCCTGGGCGCAGGTCGATCTCGCATTCGATCGTTTTCCACGGCGCAGGCGTGAACCAGTGCAGGATATGCTCGGGTCGCGTCCACGCCTCCCAAACGAGTTCCGGCGGCACATCGACGATACGTTCAAAAGTGAGGTCCAGCTTGGGGTCAGGTTGAAATTGGCTCACGGCCCTTTTCCTTTCATGGCAAGTAGATAGCTGTCGAGTTGATCGAGGCGCGTTTCCCATATCGAACGCTGCTTCACCATCCAGTGTTCAGCGGCTTTCAGCGGCTGAGGCGCAATTTTGTAGGTGCGAACACGGCCGGTCTTTTGCGAGCGCACCAGCCCGCACTCCTCCAGTACATCGAGGTGCTGGGTGAACGACGGCAGCGCCATCGCAAACGGGTGGGCGAGCTCGCCCACCGCCGCCGGACCATCGGCAAGCCGCTCCAGC
>CAZCKI010000271.1:0-4938 GCA_964498815.1 uncultured Burkholderiales bacterium | reverse complement strand
GCCGCGCCGTAGGTGATGGTCACTTTGTGGCCGGTGACTTTTTCGAATTCCGGAATGAGTTGCGAGACGGCGGCTTTCACCGCGCCCGCGCTCAGGACCTTGACGTCGGCCGCATGCGCGCCGGTGCACAGCAATAACGCAACGAAGGTGGCAGCGTGCTTGATCATGACTGGTCTCCCATGTGAATACCTGTGAATGCTCGTTATGCCGGTGAACGTATGCCGGCTGCCAATAATTCCTCGCGCGTCAGCAGAAACACAATATCGTCGCCGGCGCTGACTTCCGCCCAGGTAAAAGGCAGGGACGGAAACGCTGCCTCTACTCCGGCCCGGTTGAAGCCGGCCTCCACCACCAGCAGCCCGCCTTGATGCAGGTGTTCAGGCGCCTCACGCAGCAAAGTGCGCACGTGGTCGAGCCCATCGCCACCGCTGGCGAGCGCCATTTCCGGCTCGTGCCGGTATTCTTCCGGGAGTGCCGCCATCGAAGCCGCCGTCACATAGGGCGGATTGCAAACGATCAGATCGTACTTTCGCGCCGCAAGCGCCGCGAACATATCGGATTCGACCAGCCGCACGCGGCCATTCAATGCGTAGTCGTCCACGTTGCGTTGCGCCACTGCCAGCGCATCCGATGAAAGGTCGGCGGCATCGACTTCAGCGTTTGGAAAGGTCAGGGCCGCGATGATGGCGAGACAACCCGAACCGGTGCAAAGATCGAGCACGCTGCCAACCGTATTCGGGTCGGCAATCCAGGGCGACAGATCTTCTTCCAGCAATTCGGCGATGAAGGAACGAGGCACCAGGGCGCGATCGTCGATATAGAAGCGATGCGGGCCCAGCCAGGCTTCACCGGTGAGATAGGCGGCGGGGATACGCTCGTCGATGCGGCGGTGGACTACCTGCGCCACCGCGCGTTGCTGGGCGTCGGTCAGCTGCTTTTCCCACACCGATTCGAGGTCGTAGAGCGGCAAGTGCAGGGTGTGCAACACCAGATAGGCGGCTTCATCGTAGGCAGTCGCCGAGCCGTGGCCGAACGACAGCCCCGCCTGCAAAAAGCCCTGTTCTGCCGCTTCGACCGCTTCGCCGAGCGTGTAGCCGGGGCTCACGAGGAGGCGGGGCCAATGGTGGCGCCGTTACGCGCCGCCAGCGTCGGGCCGACCCGCGCTTCCACGTATCGTTGTAGTTCAGGCTTGAGGCCGAGGTGAAAGAATGCCTCGGTCATGACGAACAGCGGGCCGATGGCGAGGCCCATCACGTCGTCGAAAAAGGCCGGCTTCACGCCTTCGTATTTGTGGCCGACGAACTGGATGATCCAGCCGATCATAAACAGCGCGGCCGCAAGGCCGAGATTTGCGCCCACGCCCATCGACGGGCGGCTGGCGATGTAGATCGCAACCAGGTATCCGACGAACAGCGCTGCGGCCATCGTGAAACCGAGCGGCCGGTCCAATATCAGGTAGTACGCGGAGGCCGCGAGCAATACGATCAGCGCAACGTTGATTCCCGCCAAGGAAAAACTCACCAGCGCCATCAGCACCGAGAACACGATCATCGGCACGCCGATGAAGTGCGTGACGATGTTGCGGCGATCTCTGTGGTATGCGGCGTACTGGGTGATCTGTTGTTCGAGGGTACGCATCTCCCCCTCCGCTAGAAGACAGGGAGGGAATTCTAGCAGTTGCGGACGCACCCGCGCCGCCGCGGGCGCACCTAGGGGCCGACCGGCGCGAATCCCGCCGGCGCCACGCCGGCATTGAGGATGACCGTTGGGGCATCCGGCGTCGCCGCGTGCATCAGCCAGAGCGCTAGCGTGTTGTCGGGCTTGCGCCAGACGATGTCCAGCGCGCCGTCGCCGTTCAAATCGGCCACGGCGTAGATCTGCCAGGCGGGATCGCTGAGCGGCAGCGCGATGTCGCGCAGCACGCTGACGCCGTTCATCACCCATAGGCGCATTTGCCCCGCAGCGTTGCGAAACAGCAGGTCGCTTTTGCCGTCGCCGTCGAAATCGCCCAGGCGCGCCAGCGTATAGCCGGCCGGCACATTGCCGATCGCTTCGTTGATCCAGGCGCGACCGGCCAGCGCCGTAATGCTGCGAATCTGATTGGTTGGGCTCACCCAAACCAGATCGGCCCTGCCCGCGCCGTGCAGATCGGTGGCGCCGACCAACTGCCACCCCAGGGGCGCGCCACCGCGGTACTGGATCGAATCGATAACCGCACCCGACATGAACCAGACGAACACCACACCGGTATCGGCTGTGCCGGGCGTAACGTAACGCCAGACTATATCCGACTTGCCGTCGCCGTCGATATCGGCGATCGCCGTCACGGCCCAGTCGGGCTGCACCTTGCGCAGCATCAGATCGCCGTCGGGCGGCCCTTCGAAACCCAGCCACAGATGCACATCGCCGCTGGCGACGTCCTGCCACAGCAGATCGGAGCGGTGATGGCCGCCGAAGTCACCTACGCCCAGCACGCGCGATCCCGCCGGACCGCCGCCGATCGGGGAGAACACCAGCTGGTTTTGCGTATTCAACGCGGCCAGCAAGGCGGAACCGTCGGCGGACCGGATCAACACTTCGCCGCGACCATCGCCGTTTACATCCACGCCGCCGCGTGCTGTCAGCAAGGCGTAGGGAATGGCGTAGACCTCTGCGCTGGTGCTGCCGCTACCGGCGCTGTTGACGGCCAGTACGCTGCAGGCATATACGGTGCCGTCGGCGAGCCCGGCCACCGTGAGCGGCGCGACCGCAGCGGAAACGCTGCTCTGCGCGTGGGTGACGAGGCTGGTGCAGGTCAGCGTGTAGCCGCTGACCGGCGCGGTGCCGTTTGGCGCCGGGGGAGAAAACTGGCAGCTAATGGCGCCGACTGCCGCCGTGCAGGCCAGGTTTTGCGGCGCGCCCGGTGTGGTTGGCGGCAGCGGCGGCTCGGCCAGCGGCGGCAAAACGGCGACCCCCACCCGCGTCTGACCACCCACGGCGGTAAAGAAGCCGGTCACCACCAGCTTGCCGCCGGCGAAGGTGATAGCCTGCGCATAGCCATTGGTGCCGGGGTTCCAAACCCCGGCGCTGCCGTCGGTGAGCACCTTGGCCAGCGTCGCGCGCGCGACACCGGCGATGCCGCCGAACTGGCCGGTGATGTAGGCATTGCCGTCGATGTCGAGCGCGATGCCGGAGACGAAACCGTTCGGATCGGGATGCCAGGCCGTGTCGACGAGGCCGGTGAGCGCGTCCACGCGCGCCAGGTGGTTGCGCGCTGCACCCCCCACCGCGCTGAAGCTGCCGCCCGCCAACAGCTTGCCGGCGGTGCTCAGGGCCAGCACGTTCACGCGCGAGTTGGCGCCCGGGTTCCAGGCCGCATCGACCACGCCGCCCAAGGACACCTTGGCCAGGCGCGCGCGCGCCACACCGTTGACGGTGGCGAAATCGCCACCCAGATAGACGCCGCCGGCAGTGGGCAGGACGGCGTACACATTGTCGTCGGCGTCCGCCGTCCACGAGCTATCGAGTGCGCCGGTCCCGCCAGTGGCGACGCGCGCCACGTGGTTGCGCGCCACACCGCCGACGTGATCGAAGGCGCCGCCTGCGTACAAAAATCCGCCGTTCACCGCCAACGAAAAGGCGAGACTGTTGAAACCCGGATTCCAGCTGGGATCGCCCGCGCCCGTACCGCCGCCGGAAACTTTGGCGATCATGGTACGTGCGGTGCCGCCAATGCTGGTGAAGAGGCCGCTGACGTAGACATCGCCGGTGCCGTCCACCGCGAGGGCAAGCACGGCGCCGTTGGCATCGGCGTGCCAATTGCCGTCGAGCGTGCCGTCGGCGTTGAAACGCACCAGGTTGGCGCGCCGCGTTGCGCCGGCAAAAGCAAAGGTGCCGCCGACGATGTAGCCGCCGTTACCTTGCGCGGCGACCACGGAGATCTGCCCCAGCGTCTGCGTCATGGCGCCGAAGGTGGCGTCGATCGCGCCGCTCGCTTGCGCGAGCGCGGCGATGCCCGGCGCGCCGCTGCTGGCGACCTGGGTCACGGCGCCGCCGAGCAACACCCGGCCGCCGCTGATGGCCAGCGTGTTCACCTGCGCGTCCGCGCCTGGATTCCAGGCACTCACCAGCGCGCCGCTGCCGCCCAGAAATTTCGCCACGCGCGCGCGCGCCACGCCGTTGGCGGTGCTGAAATTGCCACCGACATAGATATCGCCGTTGCCGTCCTGCGCGAGCGCTGTGACGAAGCCGCTGGTGATGCCGGCCCAGCTGTCCTTGGCGCCGCTGGCGGCCGACACGCGCGCCAGGCAGCAGAATGTTGCTACGCCGCCGATCTGTACCAGACTGCCGGCTACGTAAAGATCGCTGCCCGACACCAGCAGGGCGCGGATGCTGCCGTTGGGGTCCGCGGTGAAAGCGCCATCGACCGCGCCGCTGGCCAGCGAGACCTTGGCGAGACGCGTGCGATTCTGGCCGCCGATGGTGTCGAAATCGCCGCCGACGAACAGATTGCCGGCCCCGTCCAGCGCCAGGCTGTACACGGTGTCGTCCGCATCGGCGTGCCAGGCGGCATCGGCCGCACCCACGCCGCCGGTGGAGAGTTTGGCCACATAGCCGCGCGACTGTCCGCTGAGATAGCCGAATTCCCCGCCGACGAACAGGCTGCTGCCGGACACGACCAGCGCGCGCACCCTATCGTCCGGGTCCGGATCCCAGTTGGCATCGACCGTACCGGCGGCCGAAATCTTCGCCAGCGCATTGCGCGTAAGGCCTTGCACGATGGAGAAATTGCCGCCCACGAATAGATTGCCGGCCGCGTCCAGCGCCAGCGCATACACATCGTTGTCGGTGTCGGCCTGCCAGGCCGCGTCCAGCGTGCCATCGCTATTGAGGCGCGCCAGGTTTTGTCGCGCCACCGAGTCGACAAAGGTGAAATGCCCGCCGATGACGATCTTGCCG
>CAZCKI010000270.1:0-4940 GCA_964498815.1 uncultured Burkholderiales bacterium | reverse complement strand
CTTATCGCGACAAATCGCCGGTTTTCAAAAACGGCGCCAACGACGGTTTCCATGAGGCCATCGGCGACACCATCGCGCTGTCGATCACACCGGACTACCTGCAGAAGATCGGCCTGATGGACAAGTCGTCCGATCCCGCACAGGAAATCGGCCCGCTGCTGAAACGGGCGCTGGAAAAAGTTTCCTTCCTGCCCTTCGGTTACATGGTCGACAAATGGCGTTGGCAGGTGTACAGCGGTGAAACCCAGCCGGCCGACTACGACAAGGCCTGGTGGCAGCTGCGTGAAAAATACCAGGGCATCTCGCGCCCGGCGCCGCTGGCCGCCGACGGCTTCGACGCCGGTGCCAAATTTCACGTCGCCAACGACACGCCGTATGCACGCTACTTCCTCGCCGATATGCTGCAGTTCCAGTTCCATCGCGCTCTGTGCCGCGAGGCCGGCTACAGCGGCCCCTTGCATCGCTGCTCGATCTACGGCAGCACTGCTGCCGGCAAAAAATTCCAGGCGATGCTGGCGATGGGCGCCAGCAAGCCCTGGCCCGAGGCGTTGAAGGCGTTGACGGGCGAAGAGCGCATCGACGGCAGCGCCATCATCGAGTATTTTGCGCCGCTGAAAACCTGGCTGGATGCGCAGAATAAATTGCTGGCGCAAACGGATGCGCAGCTGAAGGGTTCGCGGCCGGTTCAGAAGAAGTAGGCATCAAATTTAAGAATGGTGCCTGACGCCATTTTCTTGCCCCCAATCTAGCGCACATGAGAAAAATAGAAGAACTTAACATTAACGAGGGTGGGAAGCCCGTAAGCCGGCCCGCCCCGACAGAGGACCTGTTGGAGCAGTTTCGAGCCTATACCGGGTTGGCAATTCCGGCGGAACTGCGCCATCTGTTGCAATATGCAAATGGCGGACACCCGGAACTCAACGCGGTTGGCGGCGCCGGAGGGCAATTTGCAGTGGACTGCTTTTTCCACCTCACCGCCAATAGCCGGGGGCCGGAGAGCCTATGGTATGCCTTCGACCATTGGCGGCCAATACTTGGAGATTTCGCGCTACCATTTGCTGATGATGGGGGAGGAAACCAGTTCTTCCTTGATCTCACTACCCAGCCGCCAATTGTGAAGTTGTGCCTACATGATGAGTCGATGCGAGCAGTGGAGGTCGCGCCATCGTTTGAGGCATTCATTGACTCGTTGGCTATTGATCCCGATTTGATCTGACCCGATCCAGCCATTTGCAGACACCCAGACTTGTTGCTCAAATAGCCTGAAAGCAGACGAGGCAAAATCTTGGATGACTTGTACTATTTCTTAAGCATTTTGATGGCTCCGATCGCAGGCATTGCCGGCTTCGCTGGCACCGTTAAGTTTGCCTGGCGACATAACCGACTATTCAGCCCTGCATATTTGAAGCTGCTTGGGCTTTCTGTACTGGCCTGTATTGTTGCTCCAGTTGGATACTATTTTATGCTGCCTGGACGCATGTCACTGACAGACGCATTCCTCTTGCGGGTTTGGGATGTCGGAGTGCGCGGCGTCATTGGTTCCTATTTTTTGTTTGGCGGTGTACTACTGGGTTCGCTGTTCTATTGCCTTGACCGCCAAATACGAAAATCGACAAGATCGGGCGAAAAGGATGGCGTAGGCTGAAGCCAAGGGCGAAATCTGCGAGCAGTCGAACGACCGCTTTTCGGGAGGCTGGATGACCGCAATGGGTCGATAGCCGCCCTTCATGGGATACATTGTTAGATAAGTTCAGACACCATTTCCCCGAAAACAAACCAGCCGAACCCATTCCATACTCAACTCACGAGCAGGTCACAAATAATATGAATACACCCACCTCGCTTAACAATCCAAGCGATCGCTCCTTCCTGGGCCATCCGCGCGGATTGGCCTTCATCTCCTCCACAGAGGCCTGGGAGCGGTTTTCGTACTACGGCATGCAGACCCTTTTGGTTCTGTATATGGTCAGGCAATTGCTCCATCCCGGCCATATTGAAAACATCGCCGGCTTTACCGCGTTTCGCGCTGGTATTGAATATTTCTATGGCGGGGCGCTGTCGACGGTGGCGCTCGCCTCCGCAATATTCGGGCTCTATGCCGGGTTCGTTTATCTCACCCCTATCGCCGGCGGTTTCATTGCCGATCGCTGGCTGGGGAGAACCAGGACCATTACGATCGGCGCCTTGCTCATGGCGGCAGGCCACTTCATGATGGCCTTCGATGTGTCTTTTTTGATCGCCCTGCTCTGTTTGCTGATCGGCGTCGGCTGCTTCAAGGGGAATTTGGCGACCCAGGTCAGCGAGCTGTATTCGGCGGGTGACATGCGTCGCGCGGACGCGTTTCAGATTTACTTCCTGTTTATCAATGCTGCCGTGATTGTGGCACCCTTGGTAGCCGGCACGCTCGGTGAGGTGTACGGCTGGCATTACGGCTTTGGTGCGGCCGGTGTCGGCATGCTCATTTCCCTGGTCATCTATCTTTCGGGGAAGAAATGGCTGCCCAAGGAAGCGGTTGCAGTCTCAAAAAATGCAACGCCCATTGCCAAGGCCCGCCTGACCAGCACTGAACGCCGGGCGATTTTTCTCCTGGTTTTCATGCTTCCCGTGTTGGCGATCGGCAGTGTAGGCAACATGGAAATATTCAACGCCTACCTGCTGTGGATTCCCGACAACGTGGATCTGGTTTTCTTTGGCAAGCTCATGCCGACCACCTGGCTCATTACGGTGGATGCCGTCGTCAGCGTATCGGCCTTGTTCCTGAGCCTGATGTTTTGGCGCTGGTGGGCCAAGCGTTATGCGGAACCCAGCGAGATCGCCAAGATCACCATCGGCTTGTTCGTCAGCGCCGCGGGGGTATTAGCGCTTGCACTCGGCGCGATGACGACGGGCGATGGACACAAGGCCCATATCGGCTGGGTACTCGGCTTCGAAGTGTTGAATTCCTTCGGCTTTGCCAATGTATTCCCGGTGGGAATCGCGCTCTACGCGCGTGCCGCTCCCAAAACAGTGGCGGGAACCATCATGGGTGTGTATTACCTGCACCTGTTCATGGCCAATAATCTGGTCGGTTATCTTGGCGGCTTGCTCGAACGCATGTCCGGCGCGCAATTTTGGTTGATGCATGTGGGATTGGTGGGAACGGCAGCGGTCATTATGTGGTTTGTAGCGCGTTATTTTGGCCATTACCTGATACCGGAAGAAGCGGTGGCTGGCGGCGCGAGCAATCCCGGCGATGACGCGAAGGATGGCCACATGCCAGTCGGCTCTTCAGCTATGCAGCCCTAGGCTAAACGGGGCAAAGCGGTTGCCAAGGCGATCAAACTAGAAATGTCGCCCCGGCGTAGGCCGGGGTCCAAGTTCAGTTGCGTACCAACACGTACGAAACTTAGGCCCCGGCCTACGCCGGGGCGACATGCTTAGAGCGGTGCCATAAGACCCTGCGCCTTTTTTTCGCCGTCAAAACCATCACAAACTCAGTCTGAAATGAAACTCACCTCGAAAAACATCAAAGCGATCGAATCGCTGATGGCTGCCGCCGTCGGCAAAGACGAACCCGGCATTGCCGTGGGGATTGCCCAGGGTGGCCGCATGGTCTGGGGCGGCGCGCGCGGGTTGGCCAATCTGGCCACGCATACGCCGTTTACGACGGCCACACCTTTCCGCATCTGCTCGATCAGCAAGCAATTTGCCTGCGCGCTCGCCATGCGCGAGGTTAGCGCCGGGCGCCTGCGGCTGGATGTGCATCCAGTCCACTACCTGCCCTGGGCGCGCGAGCTGGACCCCACACTCACGGTGGCGCACCTGATGCAAAACAAGTCGGGCATTCGCGATCAATGGGTGATGGCGATGATCATGGGCGCCACCGTCACCCAGCCCTTCACGCTGGACGATGGCGTGAAAGTGGTGCACCACGCACCGGACAGCATGTTTGCGCCGGGCAGCCGCAATCTGTATTGCAACGTCAATTTCGAAATGGTCGGGCAGATTCTGGAAACCGTGACCGGCAAACCGTATGCCGAATTGCTCGCGGCCAGCATCCTCGCGCCGCTGAAAATGAGCCGCACCACTCTCGGTGTCGATACCAGCCAAGCCATCCCCGGCGATACGCGCGGCTATCGGTTCATCCATGGCGCCTGGGAAGAGGAAGTGAACGGCATCCATTGGGCGGCGTCCGCCGGCATCGTGAGTACCGTCGAAGATCTATTGCGCTGGGCGGCGTGCCTGCGCGATCCCGCGGCGGCGGGTATGCCGTGGGTGGCCGATATTTTGCGCACTACCCCTTTCAACGATGGCGCCCCGGCCGGCTACGCTTCCGGCATCAACCATCTCAGCGGCCACGGCCGCGAAGTGCTCATGCACACCGGCGGCCTGCGCGGCTGGAAGTCGACGCTGATGCACTACGTCAACGAGGACACCTCGATTGCCGTACTCATGAACCGCAATAACGCGCCCAAGGGCAAGAAGATGGTGCGCGCTCTCGCCCACGATATCGCCGCGGCCCTCGGCATCCCGCCGGTGTGGCGACGCAGTATCCGAAAACCGCCGCCCGGAAAACTGCCGGCCGGGGCGGCGGGCGCGTATGTTTCGAAAGAGCAAGGGCTGGTCGTGCTACTGCGAGATGACAAGAGGGGAAAGAAAGGAGCGGAAGCCCACTCCTTTCTCGATTGGTCTCCGCTGCATAACACCGGCCAAGCGAGCACCCTGGCCAACGATGACGGCAGCCTGCACCTGACGTTTGACGCAGCCGGCGGGATGCTGCTATCCGACAAAAGCGAAAACGTCTGCACGACCATGCGGCGCATCCAGAAGCGCGCCAGAATTGTGTTCGCCGCGCGCGGCATCTATCGCTGCGAACCCTTGGCAACCACGGCAAAAATCGCCGCCAAAGCCGGTAAGCTCACCATCGCCTTCACCGGCCCCTTCGGCGCCGGTGATGCGTA
>CAZCKI010000269.1:0-4950 GCA_964498815.1 uncultured Burkholderiales bacterium | reverse complement strand
GCAGATCACCATCGCGATAGATGCCATGGGTGGCGACCACGGTCCTTCGGTGACCGTGTCCGCCGCTTTGCAGTTCCTCGAACGATTCACCGATTGCCGTCTGCTGCTGGTCGGCAGGCAATCGATCGTCGACGCGGAACTGAAGCGCGCCGCCCGCAAATGGCCGGCCGTGGACCTGTCACGCGTCAAGGTGGTCGACGCCGCCGAAGTGGTGGGAATGGATGAAGACATCCGCTCCGCCATTCGCCATAAAAAGCAGTCCTCGATGCGCATCGCCGTCGATCTGGTCAAGGCCGGCGAGGCGCACGCCTGCGTGTCGGCGGGCAACACCGGCGCCTTAATGGGCACCGCCAAATTCGTTTTGAAGACCCTGCCCGGCATCGACCGCCCCGCGATCTGTGGCGTGTTGCCGACGCGCAACGGCCAGACCTATGTGCTGGATCTCGGCGCCAATGCCGAATGCACCCCCGAGCACCTGCTGCAATTCGCCATCATGGGCGCCATGCTGTGCTCGGCGGTCGACGGCAAGCCGAGCCCGACGGTGGGCCTGCTCAATATCGGTTCCGAAGAAATCAAGGGCAATGAAAATGCCAAGGCGGCCGGGGAATTGTTGAAGGCCAGCCATCTCAATTTTTACGGCAACGTCGAAGGCACCGACATTTACAAGGGCACCACCGACGTGGTGGTGTGTGACGGCTTCGTCGGCAACGTGATGTTGAAAGCCTCCGAAGGGATCGCCAAGATGATGGGCGATTTCATCAAGGAGGCATACCAGAAAAACTGGTTCACCAAGTTCGCCGCGCTGGTTTCCTACCCGGCCATACGCGCCTTTCGCAAACGCCTCGATCACCGCCGCTACAATGGCGCCACCTTGCTGGGCCTGCGCGGCATTGTCGTCAAGAGCCACGGCTCGGCGGACGCCTTTTCCTTTTCGAAGGCGCTGGAACGCGCCCGAACCGAGGTCGAGCACGGCTTGCTCGCCAGCATCACCGCGGAAGTCAGCCGCCTGCACGCTGAAGGCCTGTTGTCACCGCAAGCGGCTGCCCCGTCCATGCCGCCCCCCGCCGCAGCGGCCGCACCCCAATTCGCGAATCAATAGACCCCAGACCATTTCGGAATGAACAAAACGTACTCGCGCATCACCGGCACCGGCAGCTACCTGCCGGAACGCATCGTCACCAACCATGATTTGGCCAAGATCGTCGATACCAGCGATGAGTGGATCGTCTCGCGGACCGGTATACGCGAGCGCCACTTCGCTGCCGACCACCAGGATGCCAGCGACCTCGCTTTTAACGCCTGCCAACAAGCGATGGCGGCAGCGGGAGTAGTCGCGGACGATATCGATCTCATCATCGTCGCCACCTCCACCCCCGACATGATTTTTCCTTCCACGGCATGCATCCTGCAGGACAAGCTTGGCGTGCGCCACGCGATCGCCTTCGACGTGCAGGCGGTATGCGCGGGCTTCGTGTACGGCCTTTCCACCGCCGACAAGTTCATCGCCACCGGCGCTGCACGTTGCGCGCTGGTGATCGGCGCCGAGGTGTTTTCGCGCATCATGAACTGGCAGGATCGCGGCACCTGCGTGCTGTTCGGCGATGGCGCCGGCGCGGTCGTATTGCGGGCATCCGACCGCCCTGGCCTGCTATCGACGCATTTGCACGCCGACGGCAGCCATCGCGCGGCCTTGTGCGCGCCTGGCACAGTCGAAAACGGTAAGACGCGCGGCTCGCCCTTTCTCACCATGGAAGGCGGCGCGGTCTACAAGTTCGCCGTAAAGGCCTTCGAAGAGGTCGCCTGGGAAGCACTGCGCGCCAACGATATGCAACCCGGCGACGTCGATTGGTTCGTCTGCCACCAGGCCAACAAGCGCATCATCATGCACGCCGCCAAAAAACTCGATTTGCCCGACGAAAAAGTCGTGCTGACGGTCGACCGCCACGGCAATACCTCCGCGGCTTCGATCCCCCTCGCACTCGACGTCGCCGTTCGCGAAGGCAAGATCAAGGCGGGCGACAACGTCCTGATGGCGGCGCTGGGTGGCGGTTTCGCCTGGGGCGCGGCGCTGACAAAATGGTGATGAGATGAAACCGTTCGCAATCACCTTCGCCGGCCAGGGTTCGCAGGCTATCGGCATGATGGCGGGGTTCGTCGACATGCCGGTGGTGCAGGCCACGTTTGCGGAAGCTTCCGCCATCCTCGGCACCGACCTTTGGAAAATGGTCAACGAAGGGCCGGCCGAAGCGCTCGCGCAGACCGTCAACACCCAGCCAGTGATGCTGGTGGCGGGTGTCGCTACCTGGCGCGCCTGGCGCGAGGCGGGTGGCCGAGAAGCCGATTTCTACGCCGGGCACAGCCTTGGCGAATATACCGCCCTGGTGGCGGCCGGCGCCATTGCTTTCGCCGATGCCGTGCCGCTGGTGCGCTTTCGCGCCCAGGCGATGCAGGACGCGGTCCCTGAAGGGACCGGCGGTATCGCCGCCGTGCTGGGCCTCGATGTAGCCCAGGTGCGGGCGGTTTGCACCGACGCCGCGCAAGGCGAAGTGCTGGAAGCCGTCAATCTCAATTCCCCCGGACAGGTCGTCATCGCCGGACATCGCACCGCCGTCGAACGCGGCATGGCGCTCGCCAAGGAACGCGGCGCCAAGCGCGCACTGCTGTTGCCGATGAGCGTACCCTCCCATTGCGCGCTGATGAAGCCCGCCGCCGAAAAGCTGAAAGCCTATCTGGCGAACCTGACCGTAAGCGTGCCGGCCAAGCCGGTGTTGCAAAATGCAGACGTGCGCGCATTTGCTTCCGGCGAAGAGATCAAGAACGCCCTGGTCGAACAATTGTTCCGCCCGGTGCGCTGGATCGAGACGGTTGAAAAAATGGCGTCATCCGGCGTCGTTACCATCGTCGAGTGCGTCCCCGGCAAGGTGCTGACCGGGCTCAACAAGCGCAACGCGGCGGAGGCAGACTGCCTCGCCGTGACCGACACCGCGTCGTTGCAGGCCGCCGTCGCGGCTGCCAACACATAGAAGGAAGCGACATGAAATCACTGGAAGGCCAGATCGCACTCGTCACCGGCGCTTCGCGCGGCATCGGCGCCGCCATTCTCGATTCGCTGGCCGCCGCCGGCGCGACCGTCGTCGGTACCGCGACCAGCGAAGCCGGCGCTACTGCGATCGGCGCCCACATCGCGGCTTCCGGCGCCAAGGGTGCCGGTATGGTGCTCAGTGTCCAGAATGCGGCCCAATGCGAGGCAGTGCTGAAGGAAATCGAAGTCAAATTTGGCGCGGTAGCTATCCTGGTCAACAACGCCGGCATCACCCGCGACATGCTGTTGATGCGCATGAAGGACGAGGAGTGGAGCGACGTCATCGACACCAATCTCACCTCGGTATTCCGCCTGTCGCGCGGCGTCATGCGCGGCATGATGAAGGCGCGCGCCGGCCGCATCATCAACATCGCCTCGGTGGTCGGTTTCATGGGCAACGCCGGTCAAACCAATTACGTGGCGGCCAAGGCCGGCATGGTCGGCTTCACCAAGGCGCTGGCGCGGGAAGTCGGCAGCCGCAACATTACCGTCAACTGCGTGGCGCCGGGATTCATAGCAACCGACATGACCAAGGCGCTGGCCGAAGCGCAGGTCACCAAGCTGGTCGAAAATGTGCCGCTCGGGCGGCTGGGCCAAGTGGCCGATGTCGCTGCGGCGGTCCTGTACCTGGCATCCCCGGATGCCTCCTACGTGACCGGCAACACGATTCACGTCAACGGCGGCATGTTTATGGATTGAAAACCACCGATTCTTGGTGGAATAGGGTCCCGGGCGCCATTCAGGGCGACCTTGGGTAATTTGGTAAAATACGTTTTGTCACTATCCGTTGGAGGACGTAGCACATGGACAGCATCGAAGCACGCGTAAGAAAAATTGTCGCGGAACAACTCGGCGTCGCCGAAGCCGACATCAAGAACGAATCTTCCTTCGTCGAAGATCTGGGCGCCGATTCGCTCGACAACGTCGAGTTGGTGATGGCCCTCGAGGAAGAGTTCGAGACCGAAATCCCCGACGAAGCTGCCGAGAAGATCACCAACGTGCAGCAAGCGATCGACTACATCAACGCGAACAAGAAATAATTCGCCATCCAGCGGGGCAAGGCCACTCCGCCCCCACCGTCCTTCCCATTCCACTATGAGCAAACGACGCGTCGTCATCACGGGTCTGGGCATCGTTTCGCCGGTCGGCAATACGGTCGCCACGGCCTGGGACAACATCATCAACGGCCGCAGCGGCATAGGCCCCATCACCCGCTTCGATGCCTCGGTCCTGCCGACGCGCATCGCCGGCGAGGTAAAGGGTTTCAACGCCGCCGACTGGATGTCGCCCAAGGAAGTGAGGCGGCTGGATACCTTCATTCACTACGGCCTCGCCGCGACCAAGATGGCGATCGACGACGCCGGCCTCACGGTGGACGACAGCAACGCCGAACGCATCGGCGTCAACGTCGGCTCGGGCATTGGCGGCCTGCCGATGATCGAGGACAATATTCGCGAAATGATCGACAAGGGCCCACGCCGCATCTCGCCCTTTTTCGTGCCCGGCTCCATCGTCAATATGGTGGCGGGGATGATCTCGATCCAGTACGGCATGAAGGGCCCGAACGTGTCCATGGTGTCGGCCTGCACCACGGCGGCACACTGCATCGGCGAGGCCGGCCGCATGATCGAGTACGGCGACGCCGAGGTGATGATCGCCGGCGGCACCGAATCGACCATCAATATGGCCGGCATCGGCGGTTTCTGCGCCTGCAAGGCGCTGTCCGAGCGCAACGACTCGCCGGAAACGGCCTCGCGCCCCTTCGACAAGGATCGCGACGGCTTCGTGCTGGGCGAGGGTGGCGGCATCCTGGTGCTGGAAGAACTCGAATACGCCAAGGCGCGCGGCGCCCGCATCTACGCCGAGCT
>CAZCKI010000268.1:0-4989 GCA_964498815.1 uncultured Burkholderiales bacterium | reverse complement strand
TTACGCCGCAGGCCGGCTACTCGCTGGAAGCGAAAATCGAAGAAGCCGCCTTCAGCAACCGGAAAAACGCCATCCAGTACATCCTGCTGCACGAGTTGGGACATGTACTATCGGTGCGGGGCGATATTCACCCGTCCTGGAATCTGGAGCCCAAGGATATTGCCTCGACCACCGCGTTTCCGTTTTTCGAGCTGTCCTGGAAGACCGACCGCGCCGGCAATCGCTATGTCTCGAAATTCGAAGACGTCCTGCCCCTGCGAAGCAAGACGGTGTATTACTTTGGGGCGAAGCTGCAGGCGAATCAAATGGTCGATGCCTACGATGCCCTCGCGCGCACCAACTATCCTTCGCTATACGCGTCTCTCAATCCGGGCGACGATTTCGCCGAATCATTCGCGAGCTACGTTCACACGGTATTGATGGGCCGTCCGTTCGCCATTCGCTTGCTTCAAGACGGCAAGGTGGTCAAGACCTTCGGCGCTTGTTGGAGCGAGCCGCGTTGCGCCGACAAGCGCAAGATTCTCGATAGCCTGTTTGCCGATTGAGGATGTGTCGACGACAATGGAAACGCACACGAAGGATTCAAGCCCATTGACGCTGGTGCCGGCGACCACGGATGCCGAAATTGGCGCGATACGAAAGCTGCTTCGCGAATACCAGCAATCCCTCGATACCGATCTTTGCTTCCAGAATTTCGAGCAGGAGGTCGCTTCCTTGCCGGGAGACTACGTGCCGCCCAGGGGCCGCCTGTTGCTGGGTTACGCAAACGGCTTGGCGGCAGGTTGCATCGCCATGCGCGGGCTCAACGCCGATACGGCCGAAATGAAACGCCTGTTCGTGCGCCCGGACTACCGGGGTTGCGGTTTCGGACGCGCGTTTGCGCAGGCGATCATCGATGCGGCGCGCGGCGAAGGCTACCGGAGGCTGGTACTGGATACCCTGCCCAGTATGGGCGATGCGCAAGCCCTGTATGCAGTACTCGGCTTTCGGGATATTGCCGCTTACACCAACAATCCCGTTGCCGGGACGCGATTCATGGGCCTGGATCTGGCTCCCCTCGAGTCCGCCTGAGGGCAACCCATGCCGGCCCGCTGCCGGATTGTGCGGACAAATCGTCCATTTGCACGAATTGCGGTGCGCCAGCGCACCAATGCCTGTACTGTCGCAGTGTCACCGTGGGGGGGCGTGACGCAAGTCGGCCTGCGATGATCCGGTCGCGTCGCCGTTGATGGATTTTGATTTACGTCAAAACCCGGATATGCAGGCGGCGGAGACTGTAGCCAGCGGCAGCCGATCAGCTGCCGCCAACCAGCCTGCCCATCCCCTTATCGGAAACCACCATGACCGCCACGTCTGAAACGGCTGCACTTGCGCTGCCACCGCCCACCATCATTCCGTCCTACTTGCGGGAAGTGTACTGGTGGGCCTACGTCCATCCGCAAGCGGTCAGGTTGTTCGAGCGCCAGTGGCTGGTCAATTTCATCTTGCTGGGAAATTTTTCGCGCCTGCGCGATGCGGCACTCGATGCGCTCGGCGAGTGTCTGGAGGGCCGCACGCTGCAGGTCGCCTGCGTGTATGGCGATTTTTCGCAACGCCTGGCCGCACGCCTTGCGCCGCAAGCGGAGCTCGATGTGATCGATGTGCTGCCGATCCAGCTGGAGAACCTGCGCGAGAAGATGCCGGCCGACGCCCGCGTCAAGACACTGCTACGCGATTCCGCGGCGCTCGGCTTCGCCGATCATGCCTACGACCGGACAGTGTTGTTTTTCCTGCTGCACGAACAGCCGGTCAGCGTGCGTACCCGCACCTTGCGAGAGGCGATCCGCGTGACCCGTCCCGGTGGCAGGATTGTCATCGTCGACTATCACCAGCCGGTGTGGAGCAATCCGTTCCGTTATCTGCTGTGGCCGGTACTGCATTGGCTGGAGCCGTTTGCGCTGGACTTGTGGCAGCGCGACATCACCGCCTGGCTGCCGCCCGGTATCAAGCCGGCGCAAATCCGCACCACCTTAACCTTCGGCGGTCTCTACCAGCAAGTCGAAATCACGCTGCCGGCCTGATCACGCCTGCCGCCGCAATTGATGCCAAAATGTCGCCATGGGAGCGGCAATGGCATGAATTTTCGCGGGGCTCGGGTAGAGGACGCGACAACGCTGACTGCGATCGCATTCGCTTCCAAAGCGAGCTGGCCCTATTCGCCCGCCGCCATGAATAGCTGGCGTGAGACCCTGCGCATCGCGCCTGAATATATCGCCGCCAACCTGCTGTTTGTCGCGGAAATCGATGTGGAAGCGGCCGGGTTCATCGCCATGGTGCCGGGCCCAAGCCGCTGGCAACTCGATCACCTGTGGATTTTGCCGGGCTATATGCGGCGTGGGCTGGGGCGCAGCCTGGTCGGCTACGGCATGCGCGCCGCCATGCTGGCGGGCGCCGCCGAAATATTCATCGACGCCGACCCGTATGCGGAAAAGTTTTATCGATCCTGCGGCGCGCGCCGGATCGGCGAAGTGCCGGCGCCGATCGAAGGCGAGCCCGCGCGGGTGCGACCGCAAATGATCATCGCACTGCCGAAGCCGATTCCACCGGCGGCAGCGCCATCGTGACCGGCCGGCCTACTTTACGAGTGCCGTCAGTTTTCCCTTGTCGAACCAGCCCATCACCTCCGCGCGCTTGGCGTCGAGGCCGGTCAGCGTCAGGCGCACGTTGTGCACCTTGAGGCCGGGATTCTTCTGCGTTGGTGTCTTGCCGGCGACAAATTCGGACATGCGCGTCGGAAAGATCGGATTGCCGTCGTGCTCGTTTGCCACCAGGACCACCACCACGGTGGATTCACGATAGGCAATCTGTCCCTGCCTGGCGCCGACCTCATCCAATTGTGGCTTCACCGACTCCAGATATTTGTCGCGTAGCGCCCGGCCCTGGTCGCTGTATTGCTGTCCTTCCTTTTCTTTTTGGCGGGCCAATTCCTTGTTGCCCTCCTTGTAGGCCTGGTTGGAAGCTTTATTGGCAACGCTCATCTTGTCCAGGAAATCCTGTCGCTCGCGCGCGAGTGCGGGCGGCAGGACGTGCAAATCGTCGATTTCCTTTTGCAGTTTCTTGAAATCCTTGTAGAGCAGGTCGCCTTCCTCCTTGCTCGGCGTATAGGTGTATTGCGCCGTCAGCCTGATTTCGAAATCGCCTTCCGAGCCGCCTTTGCACTGCCAGTTCGGCACCTTGCCCGGGTCGGCCTTCAGCGTCCACTTGGTCGGTACGGCGGGTAGTGCGGCCTGGAGTGCGGCGAAGGTGCGGTTATAGTATTCGGCCTCGCGCGGATTCGCGTCGCGGGTTTCGCAGTCGGCCATGGCAAGGGCCGGGAGCAGCGTAAACGCCAATATCCATTTCCGGGTATTTTTCATGCGGGCCTCTCCTCTGAGCATCCATTTGCATTTGTTTTTCTTTGCGGCACAATCGGCGATATTACGCTTCCGCGGAGCCTCGCGTACCGCGGTAGACTTTCCCTTGACCTTTGTCAAAATACAGGAAGCCGAGCCATCATGAAAAGCCGTATTGCACTGTTTGCCCTGTCTGCGCTCGTCGCTACGCTGGGCGCGCTGCCCGCTGTCGCGGGGCTCTCCGCCGAGGAGCAGGCTATCGTCGCCAGCATCAAGGCGCATTCGCCTGCGGCGCTGCAATTGCTCGAGCGTAGTGTCAACGTGAACAGCGGCACCATGAATCCGGTCGGTGTGCGCGAAGTGGGCAGCATTTTCCGCGCCGAATTCGACAAACTGGGTTTCGCCACGCACTGGGCCGAGATGCCGGCGGAGATGTTGCGCGCCGGACATCTGGTCGCAACCCGCGAAGGCAAGCAGGGCAAGCGCCTGCTGTTGATCGGGCATCTCGACACCGTCTTTGAAAAAGATAGCGCCGTGCAACTCTGGGATAAGCGCGGCGATCGCGTACGCGGCCAGGGTGTCAGCGATATGAAGGGCGGCGATGTGATCATCATCGAGGCGCTGCGGGCGCTGCAGGAAGTGGGTGCGCTAACCAACACCACCATATCGGTGATTTTCTCGGGGGATGAAGAGCGCGTCGGCGAGCCGATCGACGTGGCGCGAGCCGACATGGTGGCGCTCGCCAAAAAAAGCGATGTGGCGCTGGCCTTCGAAGGCACCGTACGCAACAAGGCCGGGCTGGACACCGGCACCATCGGCCGTCGCGCCTCATCGACTTGGACGCTGCTGGTTACCGGCAAACAGGGTCACTCGGCGGGCATTTTCGACGCCGAATCGGGCTACGGCGCCGTGTATGAAACCGCGCGCATCCTCAACGCCTTTCGCGAAAAGCTGATCGAGCCGGACCTCACCTTCAATGCGGCCCTGGTCGCGGGCGGCACCGAGCTCTCCTACGATGCGCCGGCAACGCGCGCGAGCGTGTTCGGCAAGGCCAATGTGATTGCACGCAGCGCGCGCGTGCAGGGCGACCTGCGTTACCTCACCTTCGAACAGCGCGACCGCGTCCACGCGCGCATGCGCGAGATCGTCGCGCAAAACCTGCCCGGCACCAGCGCCAAGATCACCTTTCACGAAGCCTATCCGCCGATGGCGCCCACCGAGGGCAACCTGAAGCTGCTCGGCGCCTATTCGCAGGCGAGCGCGGATGGCGGCCTCGGCCAGATCGTCGCGCTGCCGCCGGGACAGCGCGGCGCCGGCGACGTGCAATTCGTGGCACCCCTGCTCGACAGTCTCGATGGTCTCGGCGCCACCGGGAAGGGTGCGCACTCCAACGACGAAGACCTGGAGCTTGCGTCGATCGAGCGCTCGACCATTCGCGCCGCGTTGTTGATTTACCGGTTGACCCGCGGTTAGGGCTAGGGGCTTGACCTATTCTTCTGTTCGAAGGAATAGATCAATATGAAAAGCGCTTTGCCACACTGTCACCCTCGCGGAGGCACAACAAAAATGAACAAGCTTTTCGGTGCGGTTGCCGCTCCGTTGCTGGTAGCGGCTCTGC
>CAZCKI010000267.1:0-5003 GCA_964498815.1 uncultured Burkholderiales bacterium | reverse complement strand
GGAGAAGAGGCGGGTGGTCGCTCTCATCGCCGGCGTCACCGCACCGCCCGGCAAACGCGTGGGGCACGCCGGCGCCATCATTTCCGGCGGCAAGGGTACCGCGCAGGAAAAGCTTGCGGTGATGGAAGAGTGCGGTATCAAGGTCACCAAGAATCCGGCGAAGATGGGTGAGTTGCTGAAGTCGGTCCTCTAAAGTTTGTCGTCCCCGCGAAGGCGGGGACCCAGCGTCGTTTGAAGAAAGCCACTGGGTTCCCGCCTTCGCGGGAACGACGAAATCTTTGACGTCGTGGCGGCGCAGCCCAGGGCCAAGATGATAGATTGATGAAATGTCGTCGCCCTATCCCCACCTCCTCGCCCCCCTCGACCTAGGCTTCACCACGCTCAAAAACCGCGTGCTGATGGGCTCGATGCACACGGGGCTGGAAGACCACGCCAAGGATTTCCCCAAGCTCGCCGCCTACTTCGCCGAGCGTGCGCGCGGCGGGGTCGGCCTGATGGTCACCGGCGGCTTCGCGCCGAACATCGAAGGCTGGCTCGGTCCGTTCGCATCGCGCCTTGCCTCTTCACGAGCGGCGCGCACGCATCACATCATCACCGATGCCGTGCATCGCGAGGGCGGCAAGATCGCCCTGCAAATCCTGCATGCCGGCCGCTACGGTTACCAGCCCTTCTCGGTAGCGCCCTCGCGCATCAAGTCGCCCATCACGCCGTTCACTCCGCGCGAGCTGTCCGTCGGCGGCATCGAACGCCAGATCAAGTGCTTCGTGCGCGCCGGAAAACTCGCCCGCGAGGCCGGCTACGACGGCGTCGAGGTGATGGGCTCGGAAGGTTATTTCATCAACGAATTCCTGGTCACGCACACTAATCAGCGCGACGACGCCTGGGGTGGCAGTTTCGAAAAACGCATGCGCCTGCCGGTGGAAATTGTCTCGCGCATGCGTGAGGCGGTTGGCAAAGACTTCATCATCATCTACCGCCTGTCGATGCTCGACCTCATTCCCGACGGGCAGACCTGGGAGGAAGTGGTGATGCTGGCCAAGGCCATCGAGAAGGCCGGCGCTACCCTCATCAACACCGGTATCGGCTGGCACGAGGCGCGGGTGCCCACCATCGCGACCTCGGTGCCGCGCGGCGCCTTCGCCTGGGTCACGCAAAAGCTGAAAAAAGAAGTGAGCATTCCGCTCATCACTACCAATCGCATCAACACGCCCGAAGTCGGCGAGAAAATCATCGCCGACGGCTGCGCCGATATGGTGTCGATGGCGCGCCCGCTGCTGGCCGATGCCGAGTTTGTGGTCAAGGCCATGCAGAATCGCGCCGCCGACATTAACACCTGCATAGGCTGCAACCAGGCCTGCCTCGATCACGTCTTCCAGCAGAAGGTTGCCTCCTGCCTGGTCAATCCGCGTGCCTGTCACGAGACCGAGCTCAACTACCTGCCGACGGCAAACAAGAAACGCATCGCCGTGGTCGGCGCCGGCCCCGCCGGCCTGGCCTGTGCGACGGTGCTGGCCGAGCGCGGCCACGCCGTCGATCTGTACGACAGTGCCGGCGAGATCGGCGGCCAGTTCAATATGGCCAAGCGTATCCCCGGCAAGGAAGAGTTTTTCGAGACCCTGCGCTATTTCAACCGCAGGATCGAAGCCACCGGCGTGAACCTGCACCTGGGCAAACGCGTCGCCGCCGACGATCTCAGGAATTTCGACGAAGTCGTGCTCGCCACCGGCGTTAGTCCGCGCAATCCGAAAATCCCCGGACAGGACGGACCGAACGTGCTGTCCTACATCGATGTTCTCTTGCACAAGAAGCCGGTCGGTGCGCGCGTCGCCGTGATCGGCGCAGGTGGCATCGGCTTCGATGTCAGCGAGTATCTGGTGGACGAAGGCCACTCGCCCGCACTCGATCTGAAACTCTGGAAGCGAGAGTGGGGTGTCGTCGACCCGTCGGCAGCGCGCGGTGGCGTCGCGCGTCCCGAGGTCGCTGCTCCCGCGCGCCAGGTCACGCTGCTGCAACGCAAAGCCACCGCCGTCGGCCGCGGCCTCGGCAAAACCACCGGCTGGATCCACCGCGCCGCACTCAAGAAGAAAAAAGTCGAAATGCTGGCCGGCGTCAACTACGAAGGCATCGATGCAAAAGGCGTGCACATCAGCTTCGGCGAAAAGCACGAAAACCCCAGCCTCATCGAAGCCGACACCATCGTGCTGTGCGCCGGGCAGGAGCCGCTGCGGGAGTTGCTGGCGCCGCTGCAGGCTGCGAATGTGAAAGTGCACCTCATCGGCGGCGCGGATGAGGCGGGCGAGCTGGATGCTAAGCGGGCGATTGACCAGGGCAGCCGGCTGGCCGCGAAGCTATAGCGCCCCGGTTATTACCGGCACCCAAGTGGCGCCTGCCCCCGCGAAGGCGGGGGCCCAATTTGATCTTCAGCCCGGCCCGCCCGGCGGGACATTAGGCCCCCGCCTTCGCGGGGGCAGGGCCGTGTTCCACGGTGATCCCCGCCCACACTCTTGACACCCGTCATGGGGTATTCTCCCCTCTGGGGATATGCTTTTTCGCAGTAGAAAACACCTGCCCGGCGGCGAGCGATCCCGCAACCTCCGGCTCAGCGTAGGGTCGTAGTTAGACGATCTGCGAAAATCACCTCGGAGCCGCCTCGATGAACGACCGCACCACCGTCACTGTCCCGCTCGCGGAAGTTCGCGGGCAAATGAAGTCCCGCCGCACGCCCAAGGGCCGCCAGGTTGATCCCGCCGCGCGCGCCGACGTGGCCGCGCTGCTGGCCGGGGGCGAAGTTCGCCGCGATCTCCTCATCGAATACCTGCACTTGATCCAGGACAAGTTCGGCCAGCTCGCTGCCGCGCATCTCGCCGCCCTCGCCGAGGCGATGAAAATTTCGCAGGCCGAAGTCTACGAGGTCGCCACCTTCTATCACCATTTCGATGTCGTCAAAGACGGCGAGGCTTCCCCCGCCGCACTCACCGTGCGCGTCTGCGAAACCCTCTCCTGCGCGATGGCCGGCGCCAATGATCTGTTGAAAAATCTCCCCGGCATCCTCGGCAAGGACGTGCGCGTCATCGCCGCGCCCTGCATCGGCCGCTGCAGCGAGGCGCCCGCCGTGTGCGTGGGCCAGAACGCCTTCGGCCACGCCACCGCGGAATCGGTGTCGATGGCGATCAAGAACGAGCAGGTCAAAGGCCTGCCCGGCGAATACGTAACGCTCGGCAAGTACGAAGGCGAGGGCGGCTACAAGACCTGGCTGAAAATTGCCAGCGGCGAGCTCGATGCCGAAGCCGTCATCCAGGAAATGGAGCATTCGGGCCTGCGCGGCCTCGGCGGCGCAGGCTTTCCCACCGGCCGCAAGTGGCGCATCGTGCGCGGCGAACCGGCCCCGCGCGTGATGGCGGTCAATATCGACGAGGGCGAGCCCGGCACCTTCAAGGACCGCTGGTACCTCGAGCGCGACCCGCACCGTTTTCTGGAAGGCCTGCTGATCGCCGCCAAAATCGTCGGCATCGACGCCTGCTACGTGTACCTGCGCGACGAATACCACCACTGCCGCGCCATCCTCGAAAAAGAAATCACCGCGCTGCAAAAAAATCCACCCGGCGGACATGCGTTGCCCTTGATCGAACTGCGTCGCGGCGCCGGCGCCTACATCTGCGGCGAAGAGTCGGCGATGATCGAATCGATCGAAGGCATGCGCGGCATGCCGCGTTTACGTCCGCCCTACGTTGCGCAAGTCGGCTTGTTCGGCCGGCCGACGCTGGAACACAATATGGAAACCCTGCACTGGGTGCGCGACATTCTCGAAGAGGGCGCCGAGTGGTTCGCGAGCCACGGCCGCAACGGCCGCAAGGGCCTGCGCTCGTTCTCGGTATCGGGCCGTGTCAAGAAACCGGGCGTGCATCTCGCCCCGGCCGGCATTACGGTGAAAGAGTTGATCGAAGAATTTTGCGGCGGCATGATCGATGGCCACGAGTTCTACGCCTATCTCCCCGGCGGCGCGTCCGGCGGGATACTCCCCGCCAGCATGGGCGACATCCCGCTCGATTTCGATACCTTGCAACCGCACGGCTGCTTTATCGGCTCGGCGGCGGTTGTCATCTTGTCGAATCAAGACAAGGCGCGCGATGCCGCGCTCAACCTCATGCAGTTTTTCGCGCATGAGAGCTGCGGCCAATGCACACCGTGCCGCGTCGGCACCGAAAAAGCCGTGCACCTGCTGGAAGAATCGAAATGGAAAACCGGCCTGCTGGAAGAGCTATCGCAGGTGATGGTCGATGCTTCGATCTGCGGGCTGGGTCAGGCGGCGCCGAATCCGATCCGGTGTGTGATCAAGCATTTTGCGCATGAGATCGCGTGATGAACAAAGCGACAATCCAAAAACAACTCCGTCGTTCCCGCGAAAGCGGGAACCCAGCGGCTTTTGGCAAACGACACTGGGTTCCCGCTTTCGCGGGAACGACGGTGAATGGTTGGGGTACCCCGCAATGAATGACATGACCGAAGCCCTAGTCGAACGCAAAGTCGTCGAATTCACCCTCGACGGCCAAAAGGTCTCGGCCTTCGAAGACCAAACCCTCATCGAAATCGCCAAGGAACACGGCAAGGAAATCCCGCACCTTTGCTACAAGCCCGGCTATCGTCCCGACGGCAATTGCCGTGCCTGCGTGGTCGAGATCAAGGGCGAGCGGGTGCTGGCGCCTTCGTGCTGTCGCCATCCGAGCAACAATATGGAAGTCAGCACCGACTCCGCGCGCGCCGTGCATTCGCAAAAGCTGGTGCTGGAGCTGCTCACCGCCGACGCCCCCAAGAAAAACTATAAACCGTTCGACAACGAGCTCACCCAGTGGGCCGACACCCTTGGCGTGAGCGAATCGCGCTTCCCCGCCCGCCACCAACCCGAGGCCGACTTCTCGCACCCCGCGATGAGCGTGAACCTCGATGCCTGTATCCAGTGCACGCGCTGCGTGCGCGCCTGCCGCGAGGAGCAGAACAACGACGTC
>CAZCKI010000266.1:0-5005 GCA_964498815.1 uncultured Burkholderiales bacterium | reverse complement strand
CCAACACCGTGGCCGCCAACGTCTTTCTGTCCTCCTCTTCGCTACCCTACGGCGTGGCCGTCAGCCCCGACGGCAAACGCGCCTGGGTCGGCGCCCTGCGGCCCTGCTTCGGCAATCCGGCCACTTGCACGGTATGGGTGATCGATACCGCGAGCAATAGCGTGGTCGCCACCATACAGGCGCCGGTGAGCCCCAAGGGCATGGCCTTCCACCCCAACGGCACTCGCGCCTACATCGGCTGCAGCGCCTCACCGGCCGGCTGTCCGCTATCGGTGGTCGATACCAGCACCAACACCATCGTGGCATCGGTGCCGGTGGGAGTCGGCTCCGAGGGAGTGGTGGTACATCCGGCCGGCACCTTCGTGTACACGGCCGATGCCAACGGTCAGCGTGTGTTCGTGGTGAGCACCGCCACCAACAGCGTCGCCGCCGTGATCCCGGTGGGCGTAGGCGCATGGAACCTGGCGATAAATCCCGCCGGCACGCGCCTTTACGTTACCGGCACCGATCACGTGATCTGCATCGACACGGCCACCAATAGTCTGGTCTGGTCCGCGACCGTCCCCGGCGCCGCAGGCATCACCACCAGCCTGGACGGGAATACCCTGTACGTGACTAACGGCTACTCGGCCAGCACGGTATCGTACGTGAGCGCCGCCAACGGCAGCATCAGCGGCACGGTCACGGTCGGCTCGATACCGCGCTACGTCGCTACCGATCCCACCGGCAGCTTCCTGTACATCACCAATTTCGGCAGCAGCTCCATTTCCGTCGTCAACGCCGCCACCCAGGCTCTGGTGCAGACCATCCCGACGGTCGGCGGCCCGGCAGGCATCGCCTTCAAGCCCGCCGGCACCTGATCAAGCGCAAGTTTCCTTGAGCGAGGGCGCCGGGCGAATACAGTGCATCGCATTCGCCCGGCGCTTTTAACCGGCATCAGTCCGGCTTGATCTTCGCGTCGCGGATCAGTTTCTCGTAGCGCACGCGCTCGGCGTGAATGAGCGCGCCGAACTGTTCTGCCGACATAGTCAGCACTTCGCCGCCTACCGACGCCATGCGCTCGCGCACCTCGGCGGAGGCGAGCGCCTTTTGAATTTCATCGTGCAATTTCGCCACCACCGCCTTCGGCGTCGCCGCCGGCGCGATCACGCCGTACCAGACCGCGGCCTCGAAATTGGGTTGGCCGGATTCGGCAATGGTCGGCGCATCCGGGTAGATCGCGGTCCGCAGCGGGCTCATCACCGCCAACACCCTGAGCTTGCCGGACTTTACGTGCGGCAGCACCTCGAGCGCGTTCACCGCCACCAGCGGCAACTGGCCGCCGATCACGTCGATGATGGCCGGCGCGCCGCCGCGATACGGCACGTGCGATAGCGAGATGCCGGCGGCGTGCGCGAACAATTCCATCGCCAAATGCGGCGTGGAGCCGTTGCCGGGCGAGGCGTAGTTGACGGTGCCGGGTGCTATCTTGGCGGCGTCGATCAATTTTTTCACCGAAACAATGGGGCTGTCCGCATTGGCCGCGATCACCACCGGCACCCGGCCCACCATCGATACCGGTGCGATGTCGCGATCGGGATCGAAGGGAGACGGCTGGTACAGCGAGGGATTGGCCGCCAGCGCATTGGCGCTCATCATCAGCGTGTAACCGTCGGCGGGAGCATCGATCAGCGACCGCACGGCGATATTGGTGCCGGCGCCGGGCTTGTTGTCCACGATCACCGGTTGCCCAAGCGAGGTGGAGATCTTTTGAGCCACCGTGCGCGCGACGATATCGACGGCGCCACCGGGGGCATAACCGACCAGCAGATGGATCGGTTTGTCAGGAAAGGCTTGTGCATTGGCCCCCGTCAACAGGGCCAGCAGGCACGCGAACAGGCGGTAGCGAGTCGTTGTCATGCGAATATCCCTTCGAAAAAATGGATGACAAAAAACCCGTAATCACCACCCGGCCAGCCGCGCCTTCAACTGCCCGCGCAACAACCACAGACTGAATAGCATTTGCAGCGTGGTGGTGGTGACCGACAGATACCAGACCTGCGATAGCGTGAAGCCCGGCTGCTTCGACAACCAGATCGCCGGAAGGGCAAACAGGAACAGGCGCGCGCCGGTACTGATCAGCGAAGGCCAGGTGTTGCCGAGCGCCTGGAACATGCTGGAACAGGTGAATACGATGCCGACCGCGACGAAATTCCAGGAGATGACGTGCAGGAATTCCGCGCCGACTTTCACCACCGCTTCGTCGTTGGTGAAAAAGCGGATCAGCCAGTCCCCTTGCCACTGGCAAAACAGGGTCAACACCAGCATCGCAGCACTGCTGCAAATCGCGGCCGCGCGAAACGTCTCGCGCACCCGCGCGGCATTCTTGGCGCCGAAATTCTGCCCGGCGATCGGCGCCACCGCGAAGGCGATCGCCATCGCAGGCAAAAATACCGCCTGCATGACCCGTCCGCCGATGCCGAACCCCGCCTGAGCGGCGGCGCCGAAATCGCGGATGATCCAGTAGATCACCGCCGTGAAAATCGCCAGCAGGCCGAACTCGCCACCCGACGGCAGCCCGATGTTGAGCATGCGCTTCCAGGTCGCGAGTTTCGGCGACCAGTGCGCGACGTCGAAGGTAACGTAATGTTCGAGCTTCAGGAAATACATCGACAGCATGACCACACCCACGGCAATGGCGAGCGAGCTCGCCAAGCCGGCTCCCGCCACGCCCATCGCATATCCGGTGCCCCAGCCCGCGATCAGGATCGGCGCGAAGATCGCGTTGAGGACCACCGTCAGCGCCTGCACCGCCATCGCCGGCTTGACGATGCCGGTGCCGCGCAGGGCTGAACCCATCACCACCAGCGCAAACTGCAGTGCCAGGCCCGGCGTATACCAATAGAGATAGGTCACACCGGCCGCGCGTGTGGCGGCGTCGGCGCCGAGCAGTTCCATGTACGCGCCGGACAGCCCGTACCCGCAGGCCAGCGTCAGGCCGGCGCACACCATCGACAGCAGCACCGATTGATTGAACACATGATTGGCGTCGGCCTGATCCTTGCGGCCGACCGCGTGCGAGATCAGGGCGACCGCACCCACACCCACCATTTGCGTGAGCGCCATGACGATGAAGGTGATATTGCCGGCCGCACTGACGCCGGCGATGGCGGCGTCGCCCAGCCTCGCCACGAAATAGAGGTCGACAACCAGGTACAGGGTCTGCAGCAACATGCCGATCGCGACCGGCAGCGCCATCGCGACGATGTGTTTGAAAATGGAGCCTTGGGTAAGGTCTTTCATGGATAGTGTCCGTCGCCAAAAAATAAATCGAAGCCGCGCATTATGCCCCAGGTGCCGCCCTCAACGCACTCATTTGCTGGCCCCACCAAAGGCCGATCGTGCGGACGAATTCCGCACCGGCCAGGCCGTGGCGCGCCGGATGATCTCTGCGCAAGGCGGCCCAGCCGCGATGCACCACCGTCACGCGCGTGCCCGAGGGGCTGGCTTGAAACGTGACCTCGACCTCGGTGCGCTCAGCGGCGGCGAAATTGGAGAGGCGCCATTCGAACAGCAGGCGGCGCGGCGGATCCCAGGCGAGCGCGCGACCGATCTCGATCACACGCTCGCCGTCGCCGGTGTCGTAGGATTCGAAAACGCGGCCACCCAGTCCGGGCTCGATGTGCATGATGCCGCCGGTCGCCTCGCTGCCCGGCGCACTACTCGGCGCACTGCGGAAGCGCGGCCCGCGCCGCCACCAGAGGTCGATGTCCTCGGTAAACAGCCGAAATGCTTCCGCCGGCGGCACCGCCACCGTCACGGTGACGGTGGCCTGATCGCCGGCAATGGCCGGGGCGCTCATTTACGCCGCCCGGTTTTTCGCTCGGCGTGCGCCTTGAAGGATTGCATTTGATCGCCCCAGAACGATTCCACCTCGTCCAGCCAGCCGCGCAGGGTGGCGAACACTTCCGGCCGCAGCCGGTACAGGCGCACGCGCGCATCGTCCTCGGGCGCGTCGTCGGCGATCACGCCGCCTCGGCGCAACACCCGCAGGTGGCGGCTCAGGGCCGGCGGACTCATCGCCAGTGCCTCGGCCAGTTCGCCGGCGCGGCGCGGGCGTCGGCGCAGCAGATCGACCACCGCGCGCCGCGTCGGATCGGACAGCGCCGACAGGGCAAGGTCGACCGGCTTATTCATTGTGTCAGGCGCTCTACGTCTGCGGATCGCGTACGCGCTGCGTGAACCACCACATATGGCCTTCCGGGTCGACCGCGCCGTAGCTGCGGTCCGCCCAGTAGTCTTCGCCGTAGTCGTGCACCGAGGGTTCGTCGATGATCCTGGCGCCGGCCGCGCGCGCGTGCGCGCAATGCGCATCGACGTCGTCGACGAATACCATCAAGCCCTGGGTATTGCCGCCGGCGGTGAGCGGGCTCACCATGTTCACCCCCCAGCGCGAGGCCGCGCCCTGGCGCTCGCCGCCGACCATGATCAGACCGTCGCCGTAGGTCAGCTCACTGTGCTCGATGCGACCGCCCTCGCCTTCGACCTTCAATCGCACCTCGAAACCGAATGCCTCGCACAGCCAGTCGATCATGGCCGCCGCATCGCGGTAATAGAGTCCGGAGGAGATGCGCGGCCAGCCCTTGGGGGGAGTCTTCATGGGTCACCTGGTTTCAGTAGTCAATTTATATACAAATTATGATAATAGTTAATGATTATGTCAACTAATATGCAGAGCCCGGCGAACGCCCTTTTTCCCGGACCCATCGTCACGGCATCACACGCGGAATGTAGACTTCACAAGCCTCGTGGGGCGCCGGCAAACAATTCCGGCGCACGGGTGCTGTGCGGCAAATGCCTTGCGCGGCTTTGCATTACCATGAGCGCTCACTTTGAGGAGGCCCAGATGAACCTACGTCCGCTGCTGATCGCACTCTGCTGCACGACCGTTCCGGCGCTGGCCGCCGACGCGGAGGCCGGCCGCGCCAAGGCCGCCAGCGTCTGCGTCGCCTGTCACGGCGCCAAC
>CAZCKI010000265.1:0-5012 GCA_964498815.1 uncultured Burkholderiales bacterium | reverse complement strand
TCTTTAGGCGCTGTTATTGGATGCTGCGCCTAGAACTTGTAGGTTGCGTTGATGAAGACGCGGCGGCCCATCGCATCGTATACCTGCGGATAGGTGTTGCCGTTGCCGAAGGCGCCCGCCAGGGTGCCGCCGGAGGCGACCGGCGGATCCTTGTCGAATAGGTTGTTGATGCCCGCGCTCAAGGTCAGTTGCTTGGTAATGCTCCAGATCGCGGCGATGTCGATGTAGTCCCGCGAAGCCAGGGTATTGTCGATCGCATTCGGCGTTCCCGTCAGCAGCGGCGATGAGCTGGTCGATTCGGCCTTCACCGAGTCGATATGCCGCCAGGTGAGCGACAGGTCCAGGTTCCACGGGGTAGACCAGGTGTCGCGCAACTTGTGACGCCACTTCGGGGTCGGCACGCCGCAGACCGGACCGTGCAGGCCCTTGCAGTCGTAGGTACCGCCGCCCGGAACCGGTTCGTTCATCGCTTCCTTCACCAGGGTGCCGATGAAGTTGATGTTCATCGAACCATAGCCTTCCATCTTGAACGTATAGTTGGCGCCGAAATCGAAGCCCTTGATGCCCAGCGAACCCAGATTCAGATTGGTGGCGACGACCTGCGAACCGGCCAGCCAGAGCGTGCTTTGCAGCGGGTCGCGGGTGATCAGGTTGCAGAACTGGCTCTTGGTCAGGCAGTTGGTGAGGATGGTGTTCGGCGGCACGGTGCCGATCACATCCTTGACCTTGATGTCGAAGTAGTCGATGGTCGCGGCGAAGTTCTTGACCGGTTCCAGCACCAGGCCGAAGGTGTAGCTGTCCGAGGACTCCGGCTTAAGATTGGCGTTGCCGCCGCCCAGCGTATTGTATTGACCGGCCGGATTGTCGAGCACCGCGGATCCGTAGCGATTGGCCGGCAGCCCGGTCAGCGCGCACTGTGCCGCGGTGGCCGACTTGGTCGGGCCGCAGGGATCGTTGGGCATGGCAAACAGGCCGATACCCTGTGCGGTGAACAACTCGTTGATGTTGGCGGCACGAACGGCGCGTGCGTAGCTGCCACGGGTGCGGATCTGGTTCACCGGCGCCCACTCGATGCCGAAGCCATAGGAATCGGTCTTTTGGCCGGTATCGAAATCGGAGTGGCGAACGCTGCCGTTCACCGACAGCAACTTGGCCAACTCGGCGCCTTCCACCAGCGGGGCGCGAAACTCGCCGAAATATTCCTTGACGGAGTATTTGCCGACGTTGCCCTTGGTCGGGCCTCCCGATCCGGCCAGGTCGAAGCTGCTGAATTCCAAGTCGGTATCCAGCTGCTGCTTTTCCGTGCGATGTTCGACGCCCACACTCAAAGCCATTCCGTTCTTGGCCATGGGCGAAATGAAGCCATAGGCGCCGAGGTCGCCGGAAATATTGGCGCCTTGGACCATCTGCTCGGTGGAGCCCTTCTGGAAGCCCGGTGTGGACAGGTAGTTGAGCGCTGCCGGCGTGACGCCGCCCAGACTAAAGATGTTGTAGGGTGCGCAGTTCAGGTCGGTTCCGTCGACGAAAGAGCGGCATACCGGCACACCACCGGGTCCAGTCACTACGTCCAGCGCGCGGCCGATACGAACTTTGGAGAAATCGTTCTTGAAGGTTTCCTGGTAGATCACTTTGGCGGTCTGCATGAAAACGTCGTAGTTCCAGCCCTTGCCGAAGTCTCCCTTCACACCAAGCACTTCGCGGAACGAGGTGTGGCGGATGTCGTCCTGGCGGCCGCCGCCTTCCTGGTTGCGACGCAAGATGATGACCGATCCGGTGGTGCCGGGGCCAGTCAGGCCGATATCGCGCTTCCAGTCGGCCGACAGCAGCGGATTCTCGAAAGCAAGATTGACGGCAACGCCGAAGGCGCCGCTGGGCGCGATTTGCGCGACGGTATGGTCGTCGTGGAAAGAGAATTCGCTGTACACATTGGCCCATTCGGCCACGTCGTAGTTCATATACGCATTGAAACCGTAGCGCTCCGAGGGACGCTGGTAGAAGTTGTATGGAGCAAAGTTGAATTGATCGGTGGCGCCCGCGTAGGCACGAGTATGGCCGGACGAGTCGGCGACGGTGCGCGCGCCGGCCGCGGTGATGAATTGCCCCGGATAGGACGTCCCGGAGCCGCCGCAGGTGAAGACGGTGCCGCCACTACCGGTACCCAGCGAGCAGGCGCTGAAGTCGCGCGCCGCTTCCAGCAGCGCATCTTCCTTCTTGTAGCTGAAAAAGACGGTGGCATTGCCCTTGCCGTTGGCAAAATTCGAGCCCATCAGCAAATTGGCGTCGTTGATCTTGCCGTCGCCGTTGGCGTCGCCCGGTACGGCAAACTGCGCAGGGTTGGTCTTGGCGCGACCGGCGATGATATCGGCCACACCCTGGGCATTCTGCTGCTTGTGATAGAAAGAGCTCTGGTTGGCCTCGACCTGAACGCCTTCAAACTTGTTGTTCATGATGAAGTTGACCACACCCGCCACGGCGTCCGAGCCGTACACCGAGGCAGCACCCCCGGTGAGGATTTCGACGCGTTTGATCAGCGGTGCGGGAATCTGGTTCAAGTCCGCCGCCGCCGTGGTGGCCCCTACGCGCGGGCTGCCGGCCGGCATGCGGCGGCCGTTGATCAGCACCAGGGTGCGTTGTGCACCGAGACCGCGCAAATTGACGTTGGCGGTACCGCTGGCGCCGTTGGACACGTTGGCGCCCTGGTCGGCAAACACCTGCGGCAGGTTGTTCAGCAGGTTTTCGACGGAACGCAGACCGTCCACCTTGATGGCGGCGGCGTCGACCACGGTCACCGGGCTCGCACCTTCGAGATTGGGCGGTGGGATACGGGTGCCGGTCACTTCGACCTTTTCGACTTTCTCGGTGACCGCCGCAGCCGTTTGCGCGCCGGCGTGACCGGCGAGCCCAAGCAGAACCCCGGCGCTGATCGCCTGGGTCACCGCCAACGAAATTTTTCTTTTCTGCATTTGCATCTTGGCTCCTTGTGGAAGGTTGAAAATCGTCGGCCACGGCCGTCGTTACCGGGTCCCTAAATACATTGCGACCGGACAAGGCCCTGCTGCCCCGTTTGGCGCGACGCGATATCTCTGTTTGGAACCGGCACGTCTCCGTGCATCGATGCGCGGACTGTAGGTTCGGCGCGAAGGCACGGTCAACGAAATTCGACTTGCCGCGCGATTCCTTGTGGTGCGATGCGCACACCCCATTGCGCAATAGGGAAGGCTCCCCATCTAGGATGTGGCTCCGCCAAAATGCGGCCGGCCGACTCGTTTCGGAAAGGCGGACGACGGTAGCGTAAAATCCGCTCTGCATGCGCCACTTTTTCGGCAGCTTTCGCAAAGGCAGAATGATGAATTTCACGTACCTGTTCGCCGCACTGTCGCTTGCGGCCTTGATCGCCGGCCCCGCCCGCGCGCAATCGGCCGCCGCCACAACCAAAACTTACGCATTGGTGGCGGCGATCGGCAGTCAATTCAATGTCGTGTCCGAAGCGGCCAATACCGGCAGCCGGCTGTCGCAGTACAAGCGTAGCACCATCACGGCACCCGACAACATCCTCAATATGCTGGCCCTGCAAAGCCTCGACAAATCGGTGCAGGCGATCGACCCGAAGGCCGCCCGCACCTATCTGATGCTACCGCCGCCGCTGGAGGGCCGCTACGCGGATTCTCGCCGCGACGACGAAGTCACGCGCATCCTGCAGGACCAGCTCGCCAAGCTGCCCGATCGTTCGAAGTGGTATCGCATCATGGTGGCGACCCCGGCGATGCGGCCGCTGGAGCACGACGGCATGGCCAGCAACCTGGAGGGCTTCGGCGTATTCGCCCAGCCTATCCTCGGCGGCAGCTACGACCTCGGCAACGGCGAAGTCGATTTTTCGCGACAAGGCAAGGTCGAGGTGACCACGCCGGAAGAGCGCCTGGTCCAGTCAAAGACCTTCATGGCGCCGTTTTCCTATATCGCGGTGTGGATCTTCGACGCCAAGGACCTGACCTTGCTGGAAAAGCAGGTTCGCTACGATCACGAGAAGCTCGCCGATCCGCTCGCCGGCGTGCTTGATCTCACCCAGTCGCTCAGCAAGGAATTCTTCGCCCGGCACATGCTCGGCGTGATCGACGATTCGGTGAGAAAAGCCGTCACCCAGGCCGACCGCAACATCAAGCGCGGCGAAGTCGAGATCGGCAAGGTCAAGCAAGTGCAGCCTTGGGAGAGGCCGAAACAGTAGCAGCTACCGCCGGCAACGGCGCCGCCGGATCAGGCGTCGCCTTCCAGTATCACCGGCGGCAGGCTGGCCGCCTCCCGCATCCATTCCTGCACCGAGGCCCGCGCCAGCAAGCGCGCTGCCCATTCCGCCACGTGCGCAAAGCCATCGAACGCGATGCCGTGCGCCTGCAGGCGTTGCACCGTCGGCACAAACACCAGGTCCGCGAGCGACAATGCTCCCAGCAGATAAGGGCCGCCGCTGCGGGCAAGTTCGCCGCTCCACGCCGCCAGCACCCGCCGCGCCTGGTCCTGCTCTTCGGCAGCCGCCGGTCGCGGCGAGGGATAGAACACGCTTTCGAACGATAGCGCGGGACACACAGCGGACAGCCCGGAATGTTGCCAGGCCATCAACGATCGGGCGTGCGCACGCAGCTTCATGTCGGTCGGCAGCAACGATACGCGGCCCGCCTGCACGCCCAGCTCGTTGGCGTATTCCATGATGGCGAGCGAATCGTAAATCACCGTATCGCCATCGACCAGCACCGGCACGGCGGCCGGCGGTGAAAATGCGCCAATGCGCGACAGCGCCTCAAAACGCGCCGGCACTCGCAGGTCGACCAGCACTTCTTCGAATTCGATGCGTTGTTCGCGCAAGGAAAGCCAGGCGCGCAGCGACCAGCTCGACGCGTTCTTGGTACCGACATAGAGGATTCGACTCATGTTTCAGCGCAATTCAATAAGAACAACGGACATTTTATAATCTGCAGCATGCCAAACGACGCGCGAAAACCTTATCGCAGGAGCAAGCCATG
>CAZCKI010000264.1:0-5021 GCA_964498815.1 uncultured Burkholderiales bacterium | reverse complement strand
CGGTTGCACCCCTGATCCTGTACTACGACGGCGAGGCCGGCCGTACGAGTCTCGACCAATTGATCGCGCAAGGCGGCGGGCTGCCGGCGCACGTCCTGCCGATCGAGGTGTGGCACATCGCCTCGGTGGGGCTGGACCTGATGTTGGGTGCGATTGCCTATGGCGCGTGCGGCGTCGCGGTACTGGCGACCGACCAGGTGGCGCCCGACTACGCGGTCGCGCTGCGCCGCGAAATGACCTTGGGAGACCTGTTGCTCAATGAACTGGAATTGCCCGGAAGGCACTTCCTGTATGTCGAGCAGGCGGACTTGGGCAAAGCCTTTCCCGAAGTGGGGCACGCCGCCACCTGCAAGTCGGCGGCCAAATTCCACCTGGGCAACGACAAGCGCACTACGCTCGAATTTGCGATCGACCATTTTCTGTCCGAGGCGAAGTCGGCCCCCGTCGAATTAGCCTTGCCCGAGGGCAGCCTGTACGGCTGCATCGAAGTCGACAAGGCCGCCTGTACCCTTTGCATGGCCTGCGTGGGCGCCTGCCCGGAATCGGCTCTGATGGACGGCGGCGAAACTCCGATGCTGAAGTTCCTGGAACGCAATTGCGTGCAATGCGGTCTGTGCGAGACGACCTGCCCGGAGTCGGCGATTCGCCTGCAGCCACGGCTTTTGCTTACCGCGGAGCGCAAGCAGGAACGTGTCCTCAATCAGGCGGAGCCCTTCAACTGCATTTCCTGCGGCAAGGCCCTGGGTACCAAACAGATGATCGACAATCTGCTTGGCAAACTCGCCGGTCACTCGATGTTCCAGGGTGAAGGCCAGCTGCGACGCCTGCAAATGTGTGCCGACTGCCGGGTGGTCGACATGATGGCGAATCCTCACGAGATGTCTATCCTCACTGGCCGGAAGATGCCATGAGCGGCGAATCCGCAGTCCAGTTTGAGCATCCGCGCACGCTCGCCGTCGAAGATCGTGCGCGCGCCGATTTCTATGCCCTGCTCGCCAATCTGTTCTACCGGGCACCGGACGAACGCCTGCTGACTGCCATCATCGTAGCACCCGAGCCCGAAGGCGAGGGCAGTGCAGCACTGGCCGGCGCGTGGAGGGACCTGGCCACCGCGTCCCGCCTGATTCCGCCGGACGCCATCGAGGAGGAGTATCAGCAGATATTCGTCGGCGTCGGCAAACCGCCGGTGATGTTGTACGGATCGTTCTACCTGGCGGGATTCATGATGGAACGTCCGCTTGCCGACCTGCGCGACGACCTGGCCGCACTGGGATTCGCACGCGCGTCGAATATCAACGAGCCCGAAGATCATCTGGCAGCATTATGCGATGTAATGCGGGCTCTGATTTGTGGTGATCTCGGCCGGCGCCCGGCGACGATTGCCGAGCAAAGCGCTTTTTTTTCTCGCCACATCAAGACATGGGTAGTGCAATGTTGCGACGCAACAACAAAATATGCTCAATCCAACTATTATGTGAAGGTTGCGGCTTTTGCGCGTGCGTTTTTCGAAATCGAAATTGCCGCTTTTGAAATGCCCTAGAAGAGTCATCTTCCCTTGGAGACCGACATGAAAACCAAGCATTCGTCCGCAACCCGCCGCAATTTCCTTTTAGGTGCCACCGTGGGAACCGTCGGCGCGGTTGCCGCCGTAGTCGCCGGCAAGCAGACCGCCGCGCCTGCCGTCGTCTCTTCCGTGGCGGCCGACCCCGCCGCCAAGGTGAAGGGCTATCACGTCACCGATCATATCCAGAAATACTACGAAACCACCAAGATCTAGCCCGGGAGACGACCATGCTGCTGACCAAGACTTCCCATCGCACGGCGGACAAGCCGGCGGCTTCCCAATTCGCTTCGGCGTTCGGCACCGTCGATCGTCGTTCCTTCCTGAAACGCTCCGGCATGGTGGCCGGCGCTGGTGCCTTTGCCTCGCAATTGCCGTTCTCGATGATGACCCGCGCCGAGGCGGCCATCGCTCCCGGAGTTGAGGGCAGCGACGGCAAAATCGAAGTCAAGCGCACCGTCTGCACCCACTGTTCGGTCGGCTGCGCCATCGATGCCGTGGTACAGAACGGCGTCTGGGTGCGCCAGGAACCGGTATTCGATTCGCCCATCAACCTCGGCGCGCACTGCGCCAAGGGTGCGGCGATTCGCGAACACGGCCACGGCGAGCATCGCCTCAAGTATCCGATGAAACTGCAGAACGGCAAGTACGTGCGCATTTCCTGGGAAGACGCCTACAGGGAAATCGGCGACAAGCTCTTGAAGATCCGCAAGGAAAGCGGCCCCGACGCCGTCTATTGGGTCGGTTCTTCCAAGCACAACAACGAACAGGCGTACCTGATGCGCAAGTTCGTTTCGCTGTTCGGCACCAATAACTGCGACCACCAGGCGCGTATCTGCCACTCGACCACCGTTGCCGGCGTAGCCAATACCTGGGGCTACGGCGCGATGACCAATTCGTACAACGACATGTCGAACACCAAGTGCGCCATGTACATCGGCTCGAATGCTGCCGAGGCGCATCCGGTATCGATGCTGCATATGCTCAACGCCAAGGAAAACGGCGCCAAGATGATCGTGGTCGATCCGCGCTTTACGCGCACGGCGGCCAAGGCCGACCAGTACATACGCATCCGCTCCGGCACCGACATTCCCTTCCTGTTCGGCGTGCTGTATCACATCTTCAACAATGGCTGGGAAGACAAGCAGTACATCAACGATCGCGTCTACGGCATGGACAAGGTGCGCGACGATGTGATGAAGAAGTGGAACCCGAAGGCGGTCGAAGAGGCCTGCGGCGTCGGCGAGGCCGAGGTCTACAAGGTGGCCGAGACCCTGGCCAAGAACCGGCCCTCGACCATCGTCTGGTGCATGGGCCAGACCCAGCACACCATCGGCAACGCCATGGTGCGCGCTACCTGCATCGTGCAATTGGCGCTGGGCAATATCGGCGTGTCCGGCGGCGGCGCAAACATTTTCCGCGGCCACGACAATGTGCAGGGCGCCACCGACGTCGGCCCCAATCCGGATTCCCTGCCCGGCTACTACGGCATCATCGAAGGCGCCTGGAAGCATTGGGCCAAAGTCTGGAATGTCGATTACGACTGGCTCAAGGGCCAGTTCGCCTCCAAGGCAATGATGGAAAAGCCCGGCATGACGGTGTCGCGCTGGATCGACGGGGTGATGGAAAAGAACGACGTGATCGACCAGGAAAGCAACCTGAAGGCGCTGGTGTTCTGGGGGCACGCACCCAATTCGCAGACGCGCGGCCTGGAAATGAAGGAGGCGATGGAAAAGCTGGAGCTGATGGTGGTCATCGATCCCTATCCGACTGCCTCCGCCGCCATGCCCGATCGCCAGGACGGCGTCTACCTGCTGCCTGCCGCGACCCAGTTCGAATGCGTCGGGTCGGTCACGGCGTCCAACCGCTCCCTCCAGTGGCGCGAAAAAGTCATCGAGCCGCTGTTCGAGTCGCGTCCCGATCACGCCATCATGTATCAGTTCGCGCAGAAGTTCGGCTTCGCCGACCAGCTGGTCGGCAAGCGCGACGGCAAGCAGAACATCAAGGTGGTCGACACCAAATACGGACCGGAACCGGTGGTCGAAGACATCCTGCGCGAAATCAATCGCGGCACCTGGACCATCGGCTATACCGGTCAGTCGCCGGAGCGCCTGAAAGCGCATATGCGCCACATGGATGCCTTCGACATCAAGACCCTGCGCTGCACTACAGATGTCATCGACAAGGAAACCGGCTACAACATGAACGGCGACTACTTCGGCCTGCCGTGGCCCTGCTACGGCAACGACAAACTGAAGCATCCCGGCTCGCCCAATCTCTACGACACCAGCCGCCACGTCATGGACGGCGGCGGCAATTTCCGCGCCAACTTCGGAGTCGACAAGGACGGCGTCAACCTGCTCGCGGAAGACGGCTCCTGTTCCAAGGGCGCCGATATCACCACCGGCTACCCGGAATTCGACCACGTGTTGCTGAAAAAGCTGGGCTGGTGGGCGGAGTTGAGCGAGGACGAGCAAAAGGCTGCCGAGGGCAAGAACTGGAAGACCGATCTGTCCGGGGGTATCCAGCGCGTGGTGATGAAAAACCACGGCTGCCATCCCTTCGGCAACGCCAAGGCTCGCGCAGTGGTCTGGAATTTCCCCGACGGCATCCCGCAGCATCGTGAACCTCTTTACAGCCCGCGGCCCGACATGGTCGCCAAATATCCGACGCACGCCGACAAGGCCGGTGCGTTCTGGCGCCTGCCGACCCTGTACAAATCGCTGCAGGAAAAGAACAAGGACATCAGCAAGGACTATCCGCTGATCCTGACCTCCGGGCGGCTGGTCGAATACGAAGGCGGCGGTGAGGAAACGCGCTCCAATCCCTGGCTGGCGGAATTGCAGCAGGAGAACTTCATCGAGATCAATCCCAAGGACGCCGAGGCGCGCGGCATCAAGAACAATCAATACGTCTGGGTGACCACGCCGACCAAGGCGAAGCTGAAGGTAAAGTCGCTGGTGACCGAGCGCGTCGCTTCCGGCACCACCTTCATTCCCTTCCACTTCTCCGGCTGGTGGCAGGGCAAGGACCTGATCGACAAGTATCCGAGCGGTTCCGCGCCGATCGTGCGCGGCGAGGCGGTCAACACCGCCACCACCTACGGCTACGATTCGGTGACGATGATGCAGGAAACCAAGACCACGCTCTGCCAGGTCTCGGCTTAACTCACGGATAGAGGAGAACGATCATGGCCCGTATGAAATTTATCTGTGACGCCGAGCGCTGCATCGAGTGCAACGGCTGCGTGACCGCCTGCAAGAACGAGCACGAGGTGCCCTGGGGCGTAAACCGCCGCCGGCTGGTGACGGTCAACGACGGCGTACCCGGCGAGCGTTCGATTTCGGTCGCCTGCATGCACTGCGCAGACGCGCCGTGCATGGCGGTGTGCCCGGTCGATTGCTTCTACAAGACCGAAGAAGGTGTGGTGTTGCACGACAAGGACCTCTGTATCGGCTGC
>CAZCKI010000263.1:0-5030 GCA_964498815.1 uncultured Burkholderiales bacterium | reverse complement strand
GGTCCGCAGCGGGTGGATGTCATCTACCGGCGTATCGACGACGACTTCATCGACCCGGAAGCATTCCGCGGCGACTCCATGCTGGGCGTACCCGGCCTGATGCGCGCCTACCGGGCCGGCAGAGTGGCGCTGGCCAATGCGGTCGGCACCGGTGTCGCCGACGACAAATCGACCTATCCGTATGTGCCGGAGATGATCCGCTTTTACCTTGGCGAAGAACCCATTCTCAAGAATGTCCACACCTGGATGCTCGGCAACAAGGAGGACCTGGAATACGTGTTGGCGCACATGGAAGAACTGGTCATCAAGGAAGCGCAGGGGTCCGGTGGCTACGGCATGCTGATCGGCCCCGCCAGCACCAAGGAGGAACGCGCGCGTTACCGCCAGCGCGTGCTGGATGCGCCGGAGAAATTCATCGCCCAGCCGACCCTGGCCCTATCGGCCTGCCCCACCTTTACCGATCGCGGCATGGCGCCGCGCCACATCGACTTGCGACCCTACGTGCTAACCGGCAAAGACGTCAAGCTGGTGCCGGGCGGACTCACCCGCGTTGCCTTGCGGGAGGGATCGCTGGTGGTCAATTCCTCGCAGGGCGGCGGCGTAAAAGATACCTGGATCGTCGACTGATGCTAAGCCGGACTGCCTCCACGCTCTATTGGATGTCGCGTAATGTCGAGCGCGCCGAGAATACCGCGCGCATTCTCGATGTGGCCTACCGCATGTCGCTCCTGACCAAGGACCCCAACCTGCAGGACCAGGAGTGGTTCGCGCCGCTCAATATCACCGGCACCCTGTTTCCGTTCAGCGGACGCCATTCCATCGTCAATGCCCGCGAAGTGCTGCACTTCATGGCCTTCGATCCGGATAACCCCTCGTCGATCTACAACTGCGCACAGGCGGCGCGCGAGAACGCGCGCGCGGTACGCGGCACCATCACCAGCGAAATGTGGGAGGTGATCAATTCGACGTGGCTGGAAATGCAGAACATGGACGAAGACCGCATGTACGCGCGCGGCGTGTCGGCCTTTTTCGAATGGGTCAAGGAGCGTTCGCACTTGTTTCGCGGCGTCACCTTCGGCACCATTCGCCGCGACGACGCCTTCAGTTTTCATCGGCTCGGCACCTATGTCGAGCGCGCCGACAACACGGCGCGCATCGTCGACGCCAAGTATCACGTGCTGCTGCCGTCGGTTGCGGACGTGGGCGGCGCAGTCGACTATTACCAATGGTCGGCGGTGCTGCGCTCGGTGTCGGCCTTCGAGGCCTACCGAAAGGTCTACCGCGACTCGATCACGCCCCTGCGTATCGCCGAGTTGCTGATCCTGCGCGACGACATCCCGCGCTCGCTGCATTTTTGCCTGCGCGACGTGTACAACATCCTCTGCAAGGTGCAAAATCGCAACTCCGGCGAAGCTACCCGCCAGGCCGGAGAAATCTATGCGTCCCTGCAATTCGGTACCATGGACAATATTTTCGCCACCGGGCTGCATGAATACCTTACCGCCTTTCTCGAGTCCACCCAGCGCCTGGCCGGGGAAATCAACCAATCCTTCTTCGCGCCGTCGCTGCCGGCGGCCTGAACCGAACCCTTCGTTTTCGCCATGACCTACTGTGTAGCCATCCGCCTCGACTCCGGCATGATTTTCGCGTCCGACTCCCGTACCAACGCCGGGGTCGATCACATCGCCACCTTCAGCAAGATGCGGGTATACGAAAAGCCCGGCGACCGCGTTATCGTCGTGCTGTCGAGCGGCAATCTCGCCATGACGCAGGGCGCCATCAACATCCTCGACCGGCACCAGCATGCCCCGCCCGAGGAACCCAGCATCTGGAACGCGCAATCGATGTTCGACGTGGCAGCGCTGACCGGCGAAGCGCTACGCGACATGCAAAAGCGCGACGGCGCCATGCTGATGCAGGCCGGCATCGATACCAATTCGAATATGATCGTCGGCGGCCAGATCCACGGCGAATCGCAGCGCCTGTTCCACGTCTATCCGCAGGGCAATTTCATCGAGACTTCCGACGAGACACCCTACTTCCAGTTGGGCGAATCCAAATACGGCAAGCCTATCCTCGACCGCGTCATCAATACGTCAACGCCACAAAAAGAGGCGGCCAAGTGCGTGCTGATCTCGTTCGACTCGACCATCAAGTCGAACATCTCGGTGGGCCTGCCGATCGACATGCTGTGGTACCCGCGAGACGCACTGCGGGTCGGCACCCAGCAACGCATCCGCGACGGCGACCCGTATTTCTCCATGCTGCGGCAGCGCTGGGGGGGCGGCCTGCGCCGGGTGTTCGGCGAACTGCCGGACCCGGATTGGCTGGAATGACGGTCCTTACGTGACTATCCGCGTCGCCCTGCACCACCAAACCCGCTACAGCTTCGACCGCGCGGTCAACCTGTCGCCGCACGAGGTGCGCCTGCGCCCTGCCGCGCACTGCCGTACGCCGATCGAAAGCTATTCGCTGACGGTCCGCCCCGAAAAGCACTTCCTGCATTGGCAGCAGGACCCGTACGGCAACTGGCTGGCGCGACTGGTGTTCCCGGAACGATCCACCGAACTGTCGATCGAGGTGGACCTGGTGGCCGACATGACGGTTATCAACCCGTTCGATTTCTTCGTCGAAAAATACGCCGAACATTACCCTTTCCAATACACTCCGGAGAATCGGCGCGAACTGACCGCCTACCTCGAGTGCGATCCACCCGGAGCGCTGTTGACCGAGTGGCTGGCCGCCGCCCGGCGCGAATGGGATGGACGAAATCCCGCCACCATCGACTTCCTGGTGGCTCTCAACCAACGCGTGCAGGGCGACATCGGCTACCTGATCCGCATGGAAGCCGGCGTGCAAACTCCGGAGCACACGCTGCAACGGCGGCAAGGTTCCTGCCGTGATTCGAGCTGGCTGCTGGTACAGATCCTGCGGCATTTCGGCATTGCCGCGCGCTTCGCCTCGGGCTACCTGATTCAGTTGGCGGCGGACCAGAAGCCGCTGGAAGGCCCGGCCGGCACCGATCACGACTTCACCGATCTGCACGCCTGGGCGGAAGCGTATTTGCCCGGCGCCGGCTGGGTCGGTCTCGATCCGACTTCGGGCCTGTTGGCAGGGGAAGGACATCTGCCGCTGGCGTGTACCGCAATCCCCTCTTCCGCGGCACCGGTGACCGGGTTTACCGACGTTTGCGAAACGAAGCTCGATTTCAAGATGACGGTGACGCGTATCCACGAGGACCCACGCGTCACCAAACCCTATACCGAGGCGCAATGGCAGGAGATGCAGGGCCTGGCGCAGGCGGTCGATACGGTGCTTGCGGAACAGGAAGTCCGCCTTACCATGGGCGGCGAACCGACCTTCGTTTCGATCGACGACCGCGACGGCGCCGAATGGAACTTCACTGCGCACTCCGCCGAAAAATGGTGTCTCGCCGCCGACCTGCTGGGGCGTCTGCAGCCGCGCTATGCGCCGGGTGGCATGCTGCACTTCGGCCAAGGCAAGTGGTATCCCGGCGAGCCGCTGCCGCGCTGGGCTCTTTCCTGTTACTGGCGTACCGATGGCGTTGCGTTGTGGAGCGATCCGCGCTGGATCGCCATGCAAGCGCCCGCCACACCCGCCACCACCGCCGACACCGAACGCTTTGCCAAGGCTTTGGCGAAACAACTCGGCCTGCACCCCGGCTACCTGCAGCCGGCGCACGAAAGCGTCTGGAACGCGCTGCGCGACGAATCGCGCCTGCCGGTCAATGTCGACCCCTTGTCGGCCGAGTGGGTCGCACCGGCTGCCCGTGAAAAATTGCGCGAACAACTGACCAAGGCGCTCGGCGCGGTAGTGGGTTACGTATTGCCGATCAAGGCCGGCGAACGCAAGGTCGCAAAGGACGAAACAAAATGGCAATCGAGCCTGTGGCCGCTGACGGCGAAGCATATTTTTCTGCTCGAAGGTGATTCGCCGATGGGCTATCGGCTGCCGCTCGCTTCGCTGCCGTGGGTGGCGCCGAAAGACGTGGAACTGCATCCGCCCGTCGATCCGTTTGCGCCGGTGGAAGCGTTGCCCGCCGCCGGCAAGCGGGGGGCGCGGCGCGAAGGCGCGGCACCCGTTACGCCCAAGCTGCGCAAAGGTGTTTCGGCGCCGGAGATCGTCCGCACTGCCCTTTGCATGCAAGTCCGCGAAGACATCCTGCACGTGTTCCTGCCGCCGGTGCCGCTATTGGAAGATTTCATCGACCTGATCTCCGCTATCGAAACGGCTGCAACCGAGACAAAAACCCCGCTGCGGCTGGAAGGCTATTCGCCGCCCGCCGATGTGCGCATCCAGAAATTCGCCATCACCCCCGACCCCGGCGTGATCGAAGTCAACATTCACCCGGCGAAGGATTGGCGGGCGCTGGCGGCCAACACCCTGATCCTGTACGAGCAGGCGCGCGAAGCGCGCCTTTCCACCGAGAAATTCATGCTGGACGGACGCCACACCGGCACCGGCGGCGGCAACCACGTCACCATCGGCGGCGTCACCCCCGCCGATTCGCCCCTGCTGCGCCGACCCGACCTGCTGCACAGCCTGATCGGCTATTGGCAAAACCATCCGGCCTTGTCCTATCTGTTCTCGGGCACCTTTATCGGCCCGACCTCGCAAAGCCCGCGCGTCGATGAAGCGCGCAGCGATGCCTTGTACGAACTCGAAATCGCCTTCGAACAACTCGACGCGGAATTTCCGCTCGGCGCCGAGAACGAAAAGCCCTGGCTGGTCGATCGCATCCTGCGCCACTTCCTGGTCGATTTGACCGGCAATACCCATCGGGCCGAATTCTCCATCGACAAGCTCTACTCGCCCGACGGCCCCACCGGCCGCCTCGGCCTGCTCGAATTCCGCGCCTTTGAAATGCCGCCGCATCCGCAGATGAGCCTTGCGCAGATGTTGCTGCTGCGCACCCTGATCGCGCGCTTCTGGTGCGAACCGTATCGGCACCCCTTGATCCGCTGGGGTACCGAGTTGCACGACCGCTTCATGCTGCCCTACTTCATCGC
>CAZCKI010000262.1:0-5035 GCA_964498815.1 uncultured Burkholderiales bacterium | reverse complement strand
GGACACGAGCTTGTCCTTGGTCTGCGAAGAGAACTTCGGTTCCGGTACCTTCACCGACAACACGCAGGTGAGCCCTTCGCGCATATCGTCGCCCGAGGTATCAACTTTCGCTTTCTTGGCGAGCTCGTTTTCCTCGATGTATTTATTGAGTACGCGCGTCATCGCCGTGCGCAGCCCCGTTAAGTGGGTGCCGCCGTCGCGCTGCGGAATATTGTTGGTGAAGCACTGCACGCTTTCGCCGTAGCTGTCGTTCCACTGCATCGACACTTCGACGGTGATGCCTTCCTTCTCGCCGACCGCGTGAAAAATGCGCGGATGCAGGACCGACTTGGTGCGGTTCATGTATTCGACGAAGCCCTTGACGCCGCCGGCATAGGCGAAGTTTTCGCTTTTCCCGGTGCGTTGATCGATCAACTCGATCTTGGTGCCGTTATTCAGGAACGAGAGTTCGCGCAGCCGCTTGGCAAGAATCTCGTAGTGATATTCGATGTGCGAGAAGGTTTCCTTGGAAGCCAGGAAGTGCACCTCGGTGCCGCGCTTGTCACTGTTGCCGACGGCGGCCAGCGGCGCCACGCGTTCACCGTGGCGGAATTCCATCTGGTGCATTTTGCCGTCGCGCCAGATGCGCAACTTCAGCCACTCGGAAAGGGCATTGACCACGGAAACACCGACACCGTGCAGGCCACCCGAGACCTTGTACGAGTTGGCGTCGAACTTGCCGCCGGCGTGCAGCTCGGTCATGACGATTTCGGCGGCGGAGCGCTTGAACTCGTCGTCGTCCTTGATGCCGGTGGGAATGCCGCGGCCGTTGTCGACCACGGAAATCGAGTTATCGGTGTGGATCATCACCTTGATGTCGTCACAGTGGCCGGCCAGCGCTTCGTCGATCGCATTGTCGACCACTTCGAACACCATGTGATGCAGGCCGGAGCCGTCGGAGGTATCGCCGATGTACATGCCGGGACGTTTGCGGACGGCGTCGAGGCCTTTCAAAATCTTGATCGAATCGGAATCGTATGCTACTTCTTCTGGTTTCTTCGGCGTTACCATGAACTTCCCGGAAAATATTTCATGAAATGGGTATTTACGTACGTATTTTGCGACGCGTTTTACACAATAGCGCGGTATTTTATATCCGCATCGGCATCACGACGTATTTGAAGCTTTCGCTGCCCGGCTGCATAATCAGCGCACTCGACATATTGGCTTCACCCAGCGAGAGTTGTACCGTTTCGCTGGTAAGGTGATTCAGCACGTCGAGCAGATAGGCGATGTTGAAGGCGATATCGAGAGCGTCGCGCGCGTACTCGATGGGCAGGTTTTCCTCGGCTTCTTCCTGGTCGTTGTTGCTGCAGATGATCGCCAGCGAATCCTTGGTAAATACCAGCCGCACGCCGCGTATTTTATCGTTGGAAAGGATGGCCGCGCGTTGCAGCGATGCCAGCAACTCGGTGCGATTGAGATTGACGTGATTGGTGTAGCCGCTCGGGATCACCTTGGTGAAATCGGGAAACTTGCCTTCGACGATCTTGCTCACGATCTCGATGCCGGCGAAAGCAAATTTGACCTGGTTCTGGTGCAGGGCCAGCTGGATCGGGTCGTCGCTTTCGTCGAGCAGCTTGATCAATTCCAGAACGGTTTTACGCGGCAGGATCGCTTCTATCTTGCCGACCGGCTCGGGTAGTTGATAGGTCGCCATCGACAGTCGATGACCGTCGGTGGCCACCACGCGCAGCGTATTGCCGTCGGTGGAAAGCAACACGCCGTTGAGGTAGTAGCGGATGTCCTGCACCGCCATCGCAAATTGCACCAGACCCAGCACGTGCTTAAATTCGCGCTGCGGCAGCGAAAATTGCGTGGCTGGATCCTTGGCCTCGGAAATTTTCGGGAAGTCAGCAGCCGCCAGCGTTTGCAAAGCAAAGCGGCTCTTGCCGGTCTTCACCGTGAGGCGGTTGTCCTTGGTGTCGAGCGTGGTATCGGCATCCGGCGGCAATGCCCGCAAGATGTCCTGCAATTTCTTGGCGCCCACCGTGAGGCTGCCGGCCTTGTGCGGGGTATCGAGTTTGGCGGAGGCCTTTATCTGCACTTCCAGGTCGGTTGCCAGGAAATGCACGGTTTGATCGCTCACCTCAACCAGTACGTTGGAGAGGATCGGCAGGGTGTGGCGGCGCTCGACAATGCCGGTCACGAACTGCAGGGGACCCAGCAAGGTGCTGTTCTTCGCTTTTATATTCAACATATAGATAAACCTAGTAGGTAATAGATAAAGGCGCGCGTTTTTGTGGAAGAAATGTCTTTTGGCTGTTGAGTCAATTATTTACGAGCAAATCAGGGTCGGTATGTTTTACTTTGTCCGGCGGGACGAGTGTGGATAAGTTGGCCAAAAAACAAGATTTGAGGAAGGTCACGAAGTTACCCACATTTCATGCGAGTGGCTGACGGGTCTTTGTACACAGGCTTTCATCCGCGCAAAATCTGCATCAGCAAAGCGTGGTCGCGCGCCACCATCTGGTCGGCATCGACCAGTTCCTGCACTTTGCGGCAGGCGTGCAATACGGTGGTGTGATCGCGGCCGCCGAAGGCTTCACCGATTTCGGGCAGCGACATAGGAGTGAGTTCCTTGGTGAGCGCCATGGCGATTTGCCGTGGACGCGCCAGCGAGCGCACGCGTTTCTTGGAATACATTTCCGCGACCTTGATCTTGTAATAGTCGGCGACGGTCTTCTGAATATTGTCGATCGAGATCTGCCGGTTCAATACCGCCAATAAATCTTTCAAGGCTTCCTTGGCGGCCACTACGGAAATGGGCACGTTATTGAAACGGCAGTAGGCCAGCACGCGCTTCAAGCCGCCCTCGAGTTCGCGCACATTGGAGCGTATGTGCTTGGCGATGAAGAAGGCTACATCCTCGTTGAGAGCAATACCGTCGCTCTCGGCTTTTTTGTGCAGGATGGCGGTGCGCATTTCCAGCTCAGGCGGATCGACCGCGACGGTGAGCCCCCAGCCGAAGCGCGAAATCAGGCGGTCTTCGATGCCGGAAATTTCCTTGGGGAAACGATCGCTGGTGATCACGACCTGCTTGCCGCCTTCGACCAGCGCATTGAAGGCATAAAAGAATTCTTCCTGGGTACGCGACTTGCCGCCCAGGAACTGGATATCGTCGATCAGCAACAAATCGAGCGTGTGATAAGAGCGCTTGAAACTATCGAAGGCCTTGTGCCGGTAGGCGTGCACCACATCGGTCACGAATTGTTCGGCGTGCAGGTAGCGGATGTTGGCGGTGGGGTGGGTCTTGCGTAATTCGTTGCCGATCGCCTGCACCAGATGCGTTTTGCCGAGGCCGGTGGTTCCATATATGAATAGCGGGTTGTAACCCTGGCCGGGGTTTTGCGCGACCTGCAAGGCAGCGGCCCTGGCCATCTGGTTGGCCTTGCCTTCGACGAATGCGGCAAAGGTGAAGGCGGGGTTGAGCTTGGATGCCGGCGCGCGGGTGGCCGGGTTGCCGGCCGGCTCGGCTACGGGGGCTTCCGGTGTGGCGCGCTCCTCGGCGGGTTCCGGCCCTGTCTCCATGGCGAGGTCGAGTTGTATCGGCCGCGCGAAATACTTTTCACCGTTTTGTTCGATGCGGGAGAGCAGGCGCTCCTTGACCCATTGCAGTACATGACGATTGGGCGCCGTCAGGGTGAAGCCGTCGCCGTCGAGTGTGAACCGCAGCGGTTTGATCCAGGTGTTGAACTGATGCGGCGAGAGCTCTTGCTGAAAGTCGCTGACGCAAGATTGCCAAAAAGGGTGCATACGGGGTCGCCAGCAAGGGGTTCAAACGGGGGATCGGAAACGACAACAGCGAACCCGGATTTTACCCGCTTGCGACCAACTTATCCACAAGACCTTGGGTCCATTTTGGACGCGGCGGGGCTGGCTGCTGCGACTTGCGGCCACTAAAAAAGAATCGTCCGGAGCTTGACCAAATGATTGATAAAACAGGATAATGCGAAGTTCCGCGGCGAATCTGCCGTTCTGTTTTAGACCTGATCGAGTTCATCATGAAACGTACCTACCAACCTTCCGTTGCCCGCCGCAAAAAGACCCACGGTTTTCGTGTCCGCATGAAGACCCCCGGTGGCCGCGCGGTCATCAACGCACGCCGCGCCAAGGGCCGCGCCCGGGTCGCTGTTTAAGTCTCTGTAGCGCCGCTCAACGCGCGGTGCCCATGGGCTTTCACTTTCCCGGCGCAGCCAGGCTCGACGCCCGTGGTGTAAAAGCCGTTCTGGAATCGGGTTTTCGCCTGCGCGGCAAAAGCGCCACGCCGTGGCTGGTTCGCGTCCATCCGGCGCGCGCCGAAGGCGAAGCCAAGCTCGCCATATCGATTCCCAAGCGCTGGATCAAATCCTCGGTAGCACGCAACCGCCTCAAGCGGCAGGCGCGCGAAGCGTTTCGCCTGCACGACATCCGGCAGCGGCCGGTCGACCTCCTGGTCAGCGTGAACGGCGCGTGCAAGACCGGTGACGTCGCGGCGCGCAAGCTGTTGCGCGCAGCCCTGCTGCTGCTGCTGGACCAGGCCGCCGCCCGCACCGTGATTGCCGCAGCATGAACACCCTTCGCAAGTTGTGCGTGCGCGCACTATTGGCGCTGATCCGGGTCTATCAGTTGTTGTTGAGCCCGTACTTCGGCAGCCAATGCCGCTTCACACCGAGCTGTTCGCACTATGCCGCCGAGGCGATTTCGCTGCACGGGCCGGGCAAGGGCATCTACCTCGGCACGCGGCGCATCTTTCGTTGTCACCCCTGGCACACCGGTGGTTACGACCCCGTTCCTAAATAAGATTCTTTCCCGGATTTGGATCGCATGGATACGCAACGCCTGATCGCACTGATTATTTTCACCTTCTCCGGTTTCCTGCTATGGACCGGTTGGCAGAAACACAATGCGCCGCCGCCTGTCGTTGCGCCTGCCGCAGTCACTGCGTCAAACGGGACTGCACCGACGCTGGCGCCAGCACCCGTGGCGCCCGGCGCAACTTCTGCGACCAACGCTT
>CAZCKI010000261.1:0-5046 GCA_964498815.1 uncultured Burkholderiales bacterium | reverse complement strand
GGTGGAGCATCTCGGTCGTGGTCATCAGCTTGAACAATTCGCCGGAAAGGTGGATCGAGGTGCCGTTGCCGCTGGAAGCGTAGGCCACCTTGCCCGGATTGGCTCGCACCCAGTCGATGAATTCCCTGACGTTCTTGGCCGGCACCGAGGGATGCACCACCATCAGGTTCGGCACGCTCGCGAAAAACGCCACCGGATCGAAGTCCTTTTCGAAATCGAACGGCAGCTTGGCGAACAGCGAGGCGTTGATCGCGTTGGTGATGGCGTTCACATAAAAGGTGTAGCCGTCCGGCGGCGACTTCGCCACCGCTTCCGCGCCGATATTGCTGCTGGCGCCGGCCTTGTTCTCGATGATCACCGGCTGGCCGAGCGCATCGGTCAATCCTTTTGCCATCAATCGTCCGATCAGGTCGGTGGTGCCGCCGGGGGCGAAACCGATGATGAATTTGATCGGCTTGCTGGGATACGTTTCGGCAAAGCTCCTGAAGGGAAAGGCGGCGAGTGCGGCGCCGGCACCGAGGGTGCCGAGGAGTTTTCTGCGATTCATGCGGCCTCCCTGGTTGTTGTGCGGCTAGTCTACCCGCGCCGCAGGTTTTGTGTGACGGCGGGCATCGGTGCCGGTATGATGGCTGGTCGCCGACAAGATGATGACCATGAACGACCCAGCCGTGACATTGTCGAATTCGGGAAAAATTCGGTCGAATACCGACATTCTGGTTTTGTCCGCTTTGTACTTGGGGCTGGGCATTTCCTTATATTTTACGGTTCCGACGTTCGACGCCGTGTATGCGGAACTGATTCGCAACTGGTCCACCAGCCCTTCCTTGCTGGTCAAGGCGTTTCAGATCCCGCCGTATTATTGGTTGCTTGCGTTTGGCGCCATGGCGGTCACGCTGTGGTACTTCGGCAGCCGGGCGCGAGGCGTGGCTCGAATCAGGATTGCCGGTGGTTCCTTGATCCTGTGGGCGGTGATCGTATTTCATGCCTTGGATTGGCTGTACGGTTTCATTTTTTGCCACGGATGGGTCTGCAACAGGCGCCTCCTGCCGACCTGGTACTTGCTGTCCTGGCTGTCGTAGTCTCCTCAATGAAAATCCCGCGAATCGAAATCCAGCGTCCCCAATAACGCGCTGCGGTCGATCAGCCGCCCGGCGATCAGGTGCACCACCTCTCCCTGTTGCTCGACGTGCCCGGCCACCACCATCAGGCGCGAGAACAACAGTTCCTTGCGTTGCCGCTCCACCAGCCGCGGCCACACCACCACGTTCACGTAGCCGGTCTCGTCTTCGAGCGTGACGAAGGTCGTTCCCTTGGCAGTACCCGGGCGCTGGCGGCAGGTGACGAGCCCTGCGGCGCGGATCAACTGGCCGTTGCGGGCCTGGCGCACCTGTTCGGCGGTGGAAATGCGCAGCCGGTCGAGTTGCGCTCGCAACAGCGCGACCGGGTGCTTGCGCAGCGTAAGCCCCACCGTGCGGTAATCCTCGAACACATTGGCGGCCTCGGTGGGTGCGAGCAGCGTCGCCTGTCCGCGTTCTTGCGGCGCGTGGAACAGTTTGGTGTCGTCGTCCACCCCCAACGCTTCCCACAGCGCCTCGCGCCGGTGGCCGGTGAGGGTGGCAAAGGCATCGGCGGCGGCGAGGGCCGCGATTTCGGCAGCCGTCAGCACCGCCCGGCGCTTCAGGTCGGCGGTATCGGCGAACTCCCCTTGCTGCCGTGCCTGCACGATGCGTTCCGCTGCTTCCTTCGACAGGCCCTTCACCATGTGTAGGCCCAGCCTCAGGGCCGGCATGCGTGCGCGATCGCCTTCGAGTTTGCTGTAGGCATCGCTGATGAGCACATCGACCGCGCGCACCTCGACACCGTGCCGCTGTGCATCCTGCACCAACTGCGAGGAGGTATAAAAGCCCAGCGGCTGTGCATTCAACAAGCCGCAGGTGAAGGCGGCCGGGTGGTGACACTTCAACCAGGAGGAAACGTAGGCGAGCAGGGCGAAGCTGGCGGCGTGCGATTCGGGAAAGCCGTATTCGCCGAAGCCCTTCATCTGTTCGAAGATGGCCTCGGCAAACTTGGGGTCATAGTCTCTCGCCACCATGCCGCCGACCAGTTTGTCGTGAAAGCGGCTCAGGTCTCCCTTGTGCTTCCAGGCCGCCATGGCGCGGCGCAGCTCATCGGCCTCGCCCGGGGTGAAGCCGGCGGCAACAATGGAAATCTGCATCACCTGTTCCTGGAAAATGGGCACGCCCAGGGTACGAACCAGCACCTCCTTGATGGCCTCGCTGGGATAGGTGACGGCTTCTTCCTTATTGCGGCGCCTGAGATAGGGATGCACCATACCGCCCTGGATCGGCCCGGGCCGGACGATGGCGACTTCGATGACGAGGTCGTAATAATTTTCAGGCTTAAGGCGCGGCAGCATGCTCATCTGCGCGCGCGATTCGATCTGGAACACGCCGATGGTGTCGGCCTGCTGGATCATGCGGTAGGTGGCGTCGTCGCCCTCCCGGATGTCCTGCATTCGCAGCGGCTCGCTACGCCAATCGCCGATCAGGTCCAGGGTCTTGCGGATGGCGGTCAGCATGCCCAGCGACAGCACATCGACCTTGAGCAAGCCCAAATCGTCGAGATCATCCTTGTCCCACTGGATCACGGTGCGCTCGGGCATGGCGGCGTTCTCGATCGGCACCAGCCGGGTGAGCTTGTCGCGGGCGATGACGAAGCCGCCGCAGTGCTGCGAGAGATGGCGCGGGCACAGGATCAACTGGCCGGCCAGGGCCAGTACTGCATGCAGCAAAGGGTTTTCCGGGTCGAAACCGGCTTCGCGCAGGCGTTCCGGGGCGATTGCGTGGCCGTCCCACCAGGCGGTGCTTTTCGCCAGGGCGTCGACCTGGCTCAGGGTAAGGCCCATGGCCTTGCCGACATCGCGCAAGGCCCCCTTTGTGCGGTACATATTGACGGCGGCGGTGAGCGCGGTGCGTTCGCGGCCGTATTTTTCGAAGATGTACTGCATCATCTCCTCGCGGCGCTCGTGTTCGAAATCGACGTCGATGTCGGGTGGCTCGTTACGTTCGCGGGAGATAAAGCGTTCAAACAACAGCTTGGTGCGCTCCGGGCCGACCTCGGTGATGCCCAGGCAATAACAGACGATGGAATTGGCGGCCGAGCCGCGACCCTGGCAGAGGATGTTGCGTTTACGTGCCTCGCGCACCAGGTCGAAAATAGTAAGAAAATAAGCTTCATAGTTCAGCTCGGAAATCAGCGTCAGTTCCTTCTCGATTTGTTCGCATGCTGTGGCGGGCAGCGACGCATCGCCATAGCGTTTAGCCGCGCCCTCGTAAGTCGTCTTGCGCAAAAAGGAGGCGGGGCTTTCTCCCTCCGGAACGACCTCGCGCGGATACTCGTAGCGCAACTCGCTCAGGGAAAAATCGCAGCGCTCCGCCACCATGTAGGTCTGCGCGAGTTCCGCTGCGCGATAACGCCGCGACAACTGCGGCACCGGCTTCATGGCGTGCTCGGCGTGAGCCGGCGCATCGCTCCCCAGCTCGGCGACGGTCTTTTTCAGGCGCACCGCCGTCATCACATCGTGCAGGGGCTTGGCATCGCGGCCCGCGAACAGGACAGGTTCACAAGCCACCAGCGGCAGTTGCAGCCGCACCGCCAGTGCGTCCAGCGCCGATTGACGCGCCTCGTCGTCGGGGCCATAGGCCATTTCCGCGCCCAGCCAGCAGCGCTGCGCAAAGTGCGCCGCCACGCGCGCTGCCTGCTCTGCGCAATCGGCATGCTCCAGCCGCGGCACGATGAGGACCAGGCAATCGTCCAGCGCCATCTCGAGATCGGCCAGCCTCAGGTGATAACGGCCCTTGGGTGCGCTGCGCCGTCCCTGGGTGATGAATTCGCAGAGGTTGCCGTAGCCTTCGCGGTTTTGCGCCAGCAATATCAGCCGGTCTATGGCCGGCGCATCGGCCAGCGCAAACTCCGCGCCGACGATGAGCTTGATGTCGAGCTCCTTGGCGGCCACGTGCGCCCGCACCGCGCCCGAGACCGAGCACTCGTCGGTGATGGCGACGGCGTGATAAGCCAAGGCCTTGGCCCGCTCGATCAAGGCGCGCGGCGAGGAAGATCCGCGCAAAAAACTGTAATGCGAAAGACAGTGCAGGGCGGCGTAGGCGAGACGCATGATGGTTCAGGCGAAATAGCCGTGCAGGAACCATTGCCGGCCGTGACGGTAATCGCGGTAGATCCAGCACACTTCCTGCCGGTGGTTACGCGCCACGAAGTAATCGCGCGCCACTGGTCTTCCATCCCACCAGCCGGTCTCTATGCGCTCCGGGCCTGCCAGCAGCGTCAGCGGGCCATGATGCTGCGGTGCGTCGTCCATGCTGACCAATATCCTGGGCTCCTGCAACAGCATCAGCGGGCGCGCTTTGGCTGCCCCTGCCGGCTTGCTCGCCTTGTGTGCATCGTCGATCCGCCACGCCAGCTCGGGGCGGTGATCGTCGTGCGCCGCGATGCCGAACACGCGTTTCCCCCCCAGCCTTGAAGCAATGCGCGCCAGCAGGATCTGCCATTGCTCCTGCTGGGCATGGCGCGTCGGCAACCAGCTTTCGCTGGCGGGTACATAAGTCTGCGGCGCCCGGGCCGAGAGCGAAATCGCCGTCACCGCGGCGGGCAGCTCGTGCGCCGTAAGGCGCTCGCGGACCAGCCGCAGCCACTCGGCGGCGTTGCGTTGCGGCGTGCGCGCGCCAAAATCGTGGCGGGTGTGCGTATCGCGGCTGTGTTTCATGCTCAGTTCGATGGCGCTGACGGCGGCACCGCGTGCGCGCAGGAAACCTTCCATCTCGATCAACAACAATTGCGTGAAATGACAAAGCCGCCCGGCGTCGGCAGTCTCGAACAGCAATTCCAGGCGACTCTCGAATTGCTCCGGCGGCACGAAAGGCTCGCGCGGATCGGGCAGCAAACCCAGCGAGCGGTCCAGATCGTCCATCAGGGCCGCATCGAAGCGCTTGCGCAGGCCCGCGCGCGGCTGCGCCAGCAGTTCTTTGACGC
>CAZCKI010000260.1:0-5057 GCA_964498815.1 uncultured Burkholderiales bacterium | reverse complement strand
TAATCGCCAGACTGATGTACAGGCCGCTCAGCAGCGATCCGGTGCTGGTGAAGTTATTTCCCGCGCCCGGATAGACCGCGGTTATGGTTCTGATGCCCGCCGTGGCAAACGTCGTCGTGCACTGCGCTGCGCTGGCTACCATGGCTACCGCACTACAACCGGGAATCGACACGCCGCCACTCTGGAAGTCGATGGTACCGGTCGGCGTGCCGCCCGACGTAAATGGCGCGAGGCTGGTGGGACCTGTGGTCGAAAATGGCGTGCCCGGTGCAAAACCGAAGGTGAAGAGCACGGTGGGAGAGACGCCGGCCGTGGTATTGGCGATGGCGGGCACGGCGAGGCTGATGATGTCGCCGACCGGCATGCCGCCCGGGGCCACAAAGACTTCGATCAGCACGGAAGTATCGCCGGCATTGCCGCCGTTCAACACGTTGACCGTGCCGATCGCGGCCGGTGTGGTGACGTCGGTGATAGCAGCCGAGGTGATGGTCGCGCCGAACACGCCGCCCGCCAGCGTATAAGTGAAATACAAGGCGGCGCCGGTGGATGAACCAAACGGCACCGGAAAATTCACGGCAAGTGGACTGCCATAGGATGGGTCGACCACGGCGCGAAAGGTGACCGGTGCGCCGGCCGCGACCTGGCTCGAAGTCGAAGTTAGCGTGGTAAAGGTCGGGAAGGCGGCAAACGCCGGAAATGCGGCAATGCCTGCGATTACCAGCAACGAATGCGACAAGTAACGTCGCACAGAATGCCGCACAGCCGCCAAGCGGCCAGTCAGAGAACCGGTGCGCACAGGCAGGGCCGCAAAGAATTCATTCAAGTCAGGTCTATTCCTGAGGCAGCTTGCATCGAACGGCATTTTGATCGTACCCATGAGGATGGCTTGGCGCATATTGTGCGCCAACGGCGAATTTCCCGCCATTTTGACGCCATGGCGCGCCTGATGCACACTTCATCCCAAAACAACAGGGAGCAACGATGAAGTTAGCCAGATTTTCGGCATTTTGGTGCATTTTTCTGCTGACCGGCGCCCTCTGCCTGCCCGGCGGCGCCCTCGCCAAGACCTTCCGCTGGGCCAGCGCCGGCGACATCCTGACGCTCGATCCGCACGCCCAGAACGAGGGATTCAACAATCCCATGAATGCGCACCTCTACGAGCCGCTGGTCCTGCGCAATCGCGAGATGCAGCTGGAGCCGGGGCTGGCGGTGTCGTGGGCTCGCGTCGACGCCAATGTAATGCGCTTCAAGCTGCGTGAAAACGTGCTGTTTCACAACGGCGCGCCGTTCACGGCCGACGACGCCGTATTCTCCCTCAACCGTGCCATGGACAAGACTTCCGATTACAAGGCCTACGCGCAGGGCATCAAGGAAGTCCGCAAGGTCGACAACCTGACCATCGATATCGTTTCCGACGGCCCCAGTCCCACCCTGATCGACCAGCTGACCCAGTTGCGCATCATGAACAAGGCCTGGGCGGTCAAATTCAACGTCCAGCGCCCGCAGGATTTCAAGGCCAAGGAAGAGACCTATGCGGTGCGCAACGCCAACGGCACCGGCCCCTACGTCCTGAAATCGCGCGAAGCCGACGTGAAAACCGTGTTTACCGTCAATCCCAAATGGTGGGGAACCCGCCTGGGCGATTTCGACGAAGTCGTCTATACGCCCATCAAGACCGATTCGACGCGCATCGCCGCGCTGATTTCGGGCGAGGTCGATTTCGTGCTCGATCCGCCGGTGCAGGACATCGCGCGTCTCAAGGAAAACAAGGACCTGAAGGTGGTCGAGGGCAACGAATACCGCACCATTTTCCTGTGCATGGACGAAGGACGCGACGAGCTGCTGTACGGCTCCAAGGGCCGCAATCCCTTTAAAGACCTGCGGGTGCGGCAAGCCATGTTGCTCACCATCGATAGCGACGCCATCCACCGGCAGATCATGCGCGGCCTGTCGCTGCCGACCATGTCGATGATTGCCCCGCAAGTGCGCGGCTATAGCAAGGATCTCGAAAAGCGCCCGGCGCCGGACGTCGGCAAGGCGGTCAAGTTGATGGCGGAGGCGGGCTTTGCCGGCGGCTTCGACGTAACGCTGGACTGTCCTAACGATCGCTACAAGAACGACGAAAAAATCTGTACTGCCCTGGCGGCGATGCTGGCCAAGATCGGCATCCGCGTCAAGGTCAACGCAATGCCGAAGGCCGCCTATTTTCCGAAGGTGCAAAACCGCGATACCAGCATGTATTTGTACGGCTGGGGGGTGCCGACTTTCGATTCCCTGTACACCTTGCAGGAACTGCTGCGCACGCTCGGCAAGGGCGCCGACGGTGCCAATAACTATTCGAACTATTCCAACCCGAAAGTGGACGCACTGATCGACCGCCTCAAGACCGAGACCGATTTCGCCAAACGGGTCGACCTGACTCGCGAAGCCCTGCTGATCCACCAGGCCGATGTCGGGCATATCCCGCTCCACCACCAGGTGATTCCCTGGGCCATGCGCAAGAACGTTTCGGTCACCCACAGCGCCGAAAACGCCCTCTATGCCAAGTGGGTTTCGATACAGTAGTTCACAAGCAATTCGCAGGCATTTCCATTACAATACGACGCCCGTCCTCTCTCTGCCGACGGGCGTTTCTTTATTGGACCACCGCTGCCGGACTGCGATTGACCGGTCCGCAGCAGAAACGGCGCTAGTACCATGAAAAAATTAGCATTTCTTGCCGCATCGCTGATGCTGGCAACCCTGCTGTCGCTGCTTGCCGCCCCCGCTACCGCAAAAGTGCTGCGCTACGGCACCCAGGACGAACCGCAAACGCTGGACCCGCATTCGGCCAACCTGGGGGTCACCAACCGCCTGTTGAGCTCGGTCTACGAGGGGCTCGTCACCCGCGACAAGGACTTCAAGATCGTGCCCAGCCTCTCCATCTGGTGGAGCCAGCCGGACCAGCGCACCTGGCGCTTCAAGCTGCGCCCCAACGTCAAGTTTCACGACGGCTCGCCCTTTACCGCCGACGACGTGGTGTTTTCGGTGCAGCGGGCCCTTTCCCCCAATTCGCAGTTGAAGTCGTCCCTGCAGGGCGTGGCTACGGCTCGCAAGATCGACGAGCTCACGGTCGATCTGATCATGAAGGACCCGAACCCGGTGCTGGTCAATCACCTGGTGACCTTCCGCATCATGAGCAAGGCCTGGGCGGTCAAGAACAATGCTCAGCAGCCCCAGGATTACAAGAAGCAGGAAGACACCTACTCCTCGCGTAACGAAAACGGCACCGGCCCCTTCATGGTCAAGGAACGCCAGCCCGATGTGAAGACGGTGCTGGTGGCCTTTCCCGACTGGTGGAACCGGTCGGCCCCCGACAAGGGCAACCTCGACGGCGTCACCTTGCTGCCGGTAAAGGCCAAGGCGACGCGCCTGGCGGGACTGTTGTCGGGCGAGCTCGATTTCGTCAACGATACCTCGCTACCCGATTTCGTCCTGCTGAAATCCAAGCCCGAAATCAAGACCGTCGAAGGCGCGGAAGGCCGCGTCCAGTACCTGGCCTTCGACCAGCACAGCGACGAGCTGAAATACTCCAACGTGAAGGGCAAGAACCCCTTCAAGGACCTGCGCGTACGCCAGGCCATCGCCTACGCCATCGACGAGGAAGCGATCAAGAACAAGGTGATGCGCGGTTACGCCAACCCGATCGGCTCCATCATCACGCCGGCCGACCACGGTTACAGCAAGGACGCCGACAAGCGCCTGCCCTACGACATCGCCAGGGGCAAGGCGCTGATGGACGAAGCCGGCTATCCGAACGGCTTCGAAATCACGCTCGATTGCGGCGACAATTCGCCGGCGCCCGATATTTGCCAGGCTGTGCCGCCGATGCTGGCGCAGATCGGCATCAAGGTACGGCCCAACATCCTACCCGGCACCACGTTTTTCCCGAAGCTGCAGCGCTTTGACACCAGCTTCTACCTGCTGTCCTGGGGCTCGCAGACGTTTGATGCCCTCTATACCGTGCTCGCCCTGCTGCACACCAACGGCGGCGAATCGACCGGTAACGGCGACTCCAATTACGGCCGCTATTCGAATCCCAAGGTCGACAAATTGATCACGCAGATCAAGACCGAATTCGACTTGAAAAAGCGCGATGCCTACATACGCGAAGTGTTGATGATCGCCAACGCCGAAGTGGCGGTATTGCCGCTGCACCAGCCGATCGCACCGTGGGCCATGCGCAAGAATGTCACCGCCGTGTTCGCGCCCAGCAACGTACCGTACTTCTACCGCTTCTCGGCCAACTAGGCCGCCGTACCGGCATGCTGGCTTTTGTCATTCGGCGCCTGTTGCAGAGCATCCTGGTGATGCTGGCGGTCGCCTTCATCGCCTTCTCGCTGTTCAACTTCGTGGGCGACCCGGTCGCACTGATGTTGCCGCCGGAAGCCACCGCCGCCGACCGCGCCGAGGTACGCGCGCACCTCGGCCTCGACCAGCCGTTTTACATCCAGTTCGCGGCCTTCGTCGAAAACGCCTTGCAAGGCAATTTCGGCATTTCGCTGCGCCTCGGCAGGCCGGTTTCGCAGCTCTTGATCGAGCGCCTGCCCGCCACCCTGGAACTCGCCTCGCTGGGCGCCGTGCTGGGTCTGCTGGTCGGCATTCCACTCGGCATCTACACCGCCTTGCGCCGCGAAAGCTGGACTTCGCGGGCCTTGCTGACCACCTCGCTGATCGGCGTTTCGCTGCCCAACTTCCTGATCGGCATATTTTTGATCCTGATTTTTGCCGTCTGGCTGGGTTGGCTGCCCTCGTTCGGCCGCGGCGACGTCACGCAGATCGGTTTCTGGTCGACCGGTTTCCTCACCAGCTCGGGACTGAAGGCGATCCTGCTGCCGGGCATCACCCTGGGCATGTATCCGGTGACCCTGGTAATGCGGCTGGTGCGGGCCGAAATGCTCGAAGTATTGCGTACCGACTACATCAAGTTCGCCAAGGCGCGCGGCCTTACCGACCGGACGATCTATTTTGGTCACGCCCTCAAAAACACGCTGGTGCCGGTCATCACCATCACCGGC
>CAZCKI010000259.1:0-5083 GCA_964498815.1 uncultured Burkholderiales bacterium | reverse complement strand
CGATCAGCACCAGCAGCATGCTGGCGAGGAAGAGATGATATTGAAGGCACAGGAGCCCCGGCGGCGTGCCCTCCGCGCGCCGGAAATAACCGGCCGCGAACGCGGAGATGCCCGCGCTGGCGATGCCCAGCAGCATGATGAAAAAGGCCGACAGGGGATCGAGGCGAAAATGAAACGGCAGGCTCGGCAGCCCAATCGGCAGAATCGCAATCTGCGGGTTCTGCACGACTGCGGTGAGTCCGACTGCCGTCAGCACGATGCTGCAAACACTCGAGAGCGGGAACAAGGCCCGTGCCACGATCTGAAAATTACGCAGAAACACCAGGCCCGCCACGCCCAGCAGCAGCCATGCGGCCGCGACCAGCAGCACCCAGTCAAGAAGCAGCAGGCTGCCGGCAGAGAAATTCATCGGCGACCGGGGCGGGCGCGGCGCGCGGCCGGCGGCGCGCTTTCCGTATTGCGCTGTCCACCGGTGTCGCCGGCCCGGGGTTTTGCCGGGAACCTTCCTGAAATCGCGTCGAATGCCCTGACGGCAAAGTACAAAATGATTCAGTCCTTCACATCGCTATCGAAACGGTAGCCGGCGCCGCGCTCGGTGCGGATCAGCCTGGGCTCGTTCGGATCGGTCTCGATCTTGCGCCGCAGCCGCAGTATCTGCACGTCGATGGAGCGGTCGTAAACATCGTCGTGCAGACGGCTGGCTTCCAGCAGCTGATCGCGCGACAACACCCGCCGCGGCGCTTTCAGGAACGACAACAGCAGCGCGTATTCGCCATTGGTGAGCTCGACCTTGCGTCCGTCCGGTGCGGTCAGTGTACGCGAGCCGGTGGCGAGGCGCCAGCCGGAGAAGTGAAAAGTGCGCAAAGCCTCGTCGCGGCGCGGCGCGGTCTCGATGGTGGCCGGGGCAAGCTGGTAACGGCGCAGCACCGCCTTGATGCGTGCCAGCAGTTCGCGCGGACTGAAGGGTTTGGTCAGGTAGTCGTCCGCGCCCAGTTCCAGGCCCAGCACGCGATCGACCTCGTCCGCCTGGCCGGTCAGCATGATGATCGGCACGGCGGACAGTTCGCGCACCGCACGCGCGATGGCAAAGCCGTCCTGGCCGGGCATGCGCACGTCCAGCAATACCAGATCGGCCGGATCGTCGATCATGGCCGCCAACAGATCCGCGCCGCTCGCCAGGGTCGTCACGCGATAGCCGTGCTCGCCGAGGTATTCGGCGACCAGATCGCGAATCGTGGCGTCGTCGTCGACGGCGATGATGTGCTTCATGTCGGTCGGCAGGTCCCTGCCAAGTCCCTTCCTGCAAGCGATTGCGGTCCGGGAATGGTACTCCCTTCGACGAAGACGCGACATCGACCCTGTCAAAACCGCCGACGCGGGGCGCTGCATCCGGCAAACCCGGTACAACGCAGCAACATTCGGTTGCGGCGAGCCGCGGCACGACGGGCCTGCGGACGGCATACAATGGTTCGACCGCGCTCCGTCGCAGCTGCCGCCATGAATCCGACTTCAGAGTTGCCCATTCCACCTCCGCTCGCTGCCAGCCACGGCCGCTGGTCGATGCGTGACGCATGGCCGTTGCTGGCAATGGGACTTGGATACTGGTTATTGCAAGTCTTGAGCGTGATGCTGGCGGCGGGCCGACCACCCTATCCGATCTGGCTGGCCGACGGCTTTGCGCTCGGCGTCTGGTTCGTGACAGCCGCGCACGTGCGGCCGGCACTGCTGGTGGTGGTGTTGCTTGCCAACATGCTGGCCGGAAAACCGACCGTCGAATTTACCCTGAACGGCTTCGCCGGCAGTCTCGTCAATACTTTTCAATTGGGAGCGGCCGCGTGGCTGCTGGCACTTTGGCGGGGCAGTCTGGGCGAGCGCTGGTCGCGGCCGATGCGCCTGGCCGCCTTTCTGTTCGGCGCGGCGGGCATCGTCAATGCGATTGCCGCATTGGGAAGCGCATGGGTGTTCCACTTTCGCAATGGCGTGGCGGTGCAGGACGCCTATCTGACTCTATTCATTTCTGACGGCCTCGGCATCATCCTGATCACGCCGCTGCTTGTGGCCTGGGCGGACGGTACGCCGCTCGGGCGGCAACAGCGGGTCAACGCGACCTGTCCGGAAGCCTTCATCATCTATGCACTGGTAGCGACCGCAGCCGGCCTGATATTTTCCTTGCGCCCGGATACCTTTGGCCTAGTGCCGCCGATCTTTTACCTGGCCGTGCCCTTCATACTGTGGGCCGCCGTCCGTTTTGAGCTGGCCGGTGCGACTCTTGCGTTGACCATCTATTCGCTGATCGCCATCTATTTCACGATGCGCGATGCCGGGCCGTTCGTGGCGGGTTTCGTGCCCCCGGCGACCGCTGTCTTGCAATTACAGGGATTTCTGGCCGTGCTGATTGTCTGCACCCTGTTCGCCAGCACACTGATGCGCGAACGACGCCTTGCCGGCTTGGAGATACGCTCCTGGCAGCACCGCTACAACGCTGCCTTGCGCTCGAGCGGCAACGCGGTATTCGAAATCGAACCGCGTATCGGCACGATTCATTGGGCGGGGGATACCTCCAGCGCCTTCGGTGTTGCCGAAAGTTCGATCAATACCACGCACGGCTGGACCGCGCGCATTCATCCAGACGATCGCGCCTTGGTCACGGGGTTGCGCGGCCGACTGACCGGCGGCGACCTCGCCTCGATCGACCTCGAATACCGGGTGCGCGGCGACGATGGCGCCTACCGCCTGCTGGGCGTTTCGGCATACGGCGTCGTACAGACCTCGATGATTGAAGACCATGGCGGCGACGGAACACGCCGCATCGTCGGTTTCGTAAAAGACATCACCGAGAAAAGTCGCCTCGCCGCGGAGCGCCAGCATTTGGAAGCGGAATTGCGCCAGGCGCAAAAAATGGATGCGATCGGCCGTCTCGCCGGCGGCATTGCCCACGACTTCAACAACATTCTCGCGGCGATCCTCGGCTATAGCGAGCTGGCTCGCGACAAGTCCGAGCCGGGCGGTCCCTTGCAGCGTTATCTGGACACCGTCATCAAGGCGGGGGAACGCGGCAAGCTGCTCGTCTCGCAGATTCTTACCTTCGGCCGCAAGGCGACCGACGTGCAGGAGGATGTCGACCTGCTCGAAATTGTCAACGAGGTATCCGCATTGGTGAGGGGTTCCCATCCGCATCAGGTCGAGGTGCGCCAGTACTGCTCGCACAAAGCCGCGACGGTGCGCGGCAATCCGGTCGAATTGCACCAGATGGTCATGAATCTCGCCACCAATGCCTTGCAGGCGATGCCGAACGCGGGCCGCATGACCATCTCGATTCACGAGCGGGAAATCGATTCGCCGGTGACTTTGTTGCAAGGGGTGCTCACCCCCGGCAGGCACGTCGTGATCGAGGTCAGCGACGAAGGCAGCGGCATCGATACCGCTACCCGCGAGCGCATGTTCGAGCCTTTTTTCACTACCAAGCCGGTCGGCAAAGGGACCGGCCTCGGCCTGTCGATGGCGATGACGATCGCCAAATCGCACGGCGGCGGCATCGACCTCGACAGCCAGCCGGGACATGGTTCGACCTTCACCGTGTATCTGCCCGCATCCCTGCCGACGCCGGCCGCCGTGCCGGCGGTCGAGGCGCAGACCAGGCTCGGCGACAACCAGCGCATCCTGATCGCAGACGATGATCCTGCCCTGCGCGAACTGGCTACGCAAATCTTCAGCGAGCTCGGTTACCAAAGCGAGAGTTACGCCGACGGCGCCGCGGCCTGGGAAGCGTTCCATGCGCATCCGGAGCGTTACGACGCCTTGCTGACCGACGAAGTGATGCCCAACCTGACCGGGAGCGATCTGGCTGCGCGCATCAGTGCGCTGAAACCCGGCTTGCCGATTTTCCTGGTGACCGCCTACTGCAGTCCCGGCCTGGAACTGCGCGCCCACCAGGCCGGTGTGCTGAGGGTTTTGTCGAAACCGTATCGTCGCGCCGACCTGGCCGAGGCGTTCGGCAAGGCCCTGGGTGCCGGCCGCAAGCCCGCGTAAGCAAAATTTACATGTGGCGCTCGCGCCATTTTTTCTTCGCTATTCCCCTCTGAAAAACGCCCCGGCCGACCGCTGCGAACGGTCGCCGGATTACATTTGTAATGTAACGCCCGGCGGCTGAAATCGGTCTGTAAGTGGTCTCATCGACAATGCCCATCTGATCCGATAGATGGGGCACGTGATGCAAGCCTTGGTACGCAAGACCGCTTCCAGCGACACCTCACCGACCGCGCGCAGTGCGCTGGCCGGCGGGCTCGAACGCATCCGTACCGGCTTGCCGCGCGGCAAAGGCTGGGCGACCTATCCTTTCAATACCCTCACCCTGACTTCGCACTACCAGCCGATCTTCAGCGTGGCGGGCAAGTGCCCGATCGGCTACGAGGGCCTGTTGTCGGCGCAAAATCTGTCCGGCCAGTCTTTGCTGCCGGAAACCGTATTCGCCCTCTCGGCAAACCACGACGAGCAGTTGTTCCTCGACTGGCTGACGCGCGCGCTACATTTGCGCAACGCCGTCAATCTCGGTGAAAACCGTGGCCTGATTTTCCTCAATGTCTACCCCTACGCCGCCATCGAGGATCCACACCACCCCGAAGCCTTCGCCTCGATGCTGGAAAACTACAACATCCGTCCCTCCGACGTGGTGCTCGAAATCCTCGAGACCGGCGTCGGCGACGACGCAAGGCTGGTCGATGCGGTGGCGCTGTACCGGCAACTGGGCTGCCGCATTGCCATCGACGACTTCGGCGTCGGTTTTTCCAATTTCGATCGCATCTGGCGTCTAAAGCCCGACTTCGTCAAGATCGACCGCTCGGTGTTGCAAGCCGCCTTGCAGGACGGGCACGCGCAGTTGGTGCTGGAAAACATGATCAAGCTGATTCACGAGTGCGGCGCCAAGGCGATCCTGGAAGGCGTCGAAACCCGCGACGAGGCGCTGATGGCCCTGCACGTGGGCGCCGACTGCCTGCAAGGATTCTTTTTCGCGCCGCCGCGCCGGGATGAGTTTCCGGCGGCACTCGGCGCCCGCATGTTCGCCAGCCTTACCGATCCGACCGCC
>CAZCKI010000258.1:0-5094 GCA_964498815.1 uncultured Burkholderiales bacterium | reverse complement strand
ACACTATATCGTGCGTTTCAAAATAAATGCAACCGGATTTTTTTTTGTTTGAATTGTTTCGTAAAAACAAGCACTTCAAGTGTTGCAAGGACGCAAAAAAGCCCTCCAAACCTCATGTGGATTGTGAAGAGTGAAAAAGTCCAGTATCGGCGCGGTTTTCCACGCAAAAAACCTTGGAAAGCCGCGCCAATCCTAGAGTTTGGCCTGGACGGGGGATTTTGGCGGGGTCGGAAACGGCGGTTTTTGTTCCGTTGGGTGGAATGTAACGGGCTGGTAACGGGCTGAAAGTACGATATTTCCCCCCGCTGCGATGGTGTCTCCCCAGTGATCAAAGGTAGTTCCTTACGGGGGTTGGGGAAGGATGAAAAAAGTCGGTGTCATTCTGAGGGCGTAGCCCGAAGAATCTCATCCCGACGAGATACGGATGAGATCCTTCACTGCGTTCAGGATGACAGCTCTATGAGTTGCCGAAGTAGATAGAACCCTCCCCCGGCGACGGGGCGGCGTGGCCACCGGTGAGGGCCAGAGGGCAGGGTGGGGGCGACGGCTGCATGGCGGATTAGCCCACAGTAACCCCCATCCCCACCTTCCCCCGCAAGCGGAGGAAGGAGCCAGCCTGCAGAAAGCATGCACCTGGCCGAGTGAGATGAGAGCCGGGGCGGCAGCTCTGCTATCCACCATCTCTGCTATCCACCATCCTCGGCAACGCCCCCTTCCCTCGGGGCAGATGCTTGCGTTCGAACTCCTCCGCGCTGACCGGCTCGCCGAACAGGAAGCCCTGGCACTGGTCGCAATCGAGCGCTTTCAGCATGTCGCGCTGGCGCTCGGTTTCGACACCCTCGGCGATCACGGTGAGCTTCAAGCTGTGGCCGAGCGCGACGATGGCCTCGATGATGGCGGCATCGTCGAGATTGGTTTCGACATCGCGCACGAAGCTTTGGTCGATCTTGAGCGTATCGACGTGCAGGCGCCGCAGATACGCGAGCGAGGAATAGCCGGTGCCGAAATCGTCGATCGCGATCGCCACACCGAGGTCGGAGAGCTGGCGCAGGGTGTCGATGTTGTCGCCGATGTTTTTCATCAGCATGCTTTCGGTGATTTCGAGTTCGAGCAGGCCGGCGGCGAAGCCGGTGTCGATCAGCGTGTCGTGCACGGTGCGGGCGAGGCTCTTAGAAAGTTGCCCGACCGAGAGAATGACCGCCATGGTGAGCGGGCTCGTGCTGCGCTCGGCCCACGCCCTGCCCTGCGCGCAGGCTTCGCGCAGCACCCATTCGCCTAGCGGCGCGATGAGGCCGGTCTCCTCGCAGACCGGGATGAAGCGCGAGGGCGCGATCAGGCCCAGCTCCGGATGGCGCCAGCGCACCAGCGCTTCCATGCCGGTCAGCTTCAGGCCGTTCTTCAGATCGAACTTGGGGTGGTAATGGAGCACGAATTCCTCGCGGGCGAGCGCGTTGCGGAGCGTGTTTTCCATGGTGAGCTTTTCGACCGCGCGCGCATTCATCTCCGGCGAGAAGAACTGGTAGTTGTGGCGGCCGTGCTCCTTGGCGAAATACATGGCCATGTCGGCGTTGCGGATCAGGGTGGCGCCGTCGGTGGAATCGTTGGGGAAGACGCTGATGCCGACCGAGGCGGAGCTGTTCAGGGTGCGGCCGTCGATCGTGAACGGCGCGGATAGTGCCGCGATGATTTTTTGCGCGATGTGGCCGGCGTCCTCGGCCGCGCGCAGGCTCGCCAGCACCACCACGAATTCGTCGCCGCCGAGGCGCGCCAGCGTATCGCCGCGGCGCATCAGATCGGTGAGGCGCTGCGCGACCTGCTTCAGGAGCCGGTCGCCGACGGCGTGGCCCAGCGAATCGTTGATGGTCTTGAAGCGGTCGAGGTCGACGAACAACACCGCGAGCAGCTCGCTGTCGCGCTGCGCGGAGAGTACACCTTGGGTGAGGCGGTCCATCAGCAGGCGTCGGTTGGGGAGCTGGGTCAGCACATCGCGGGTGGCGAGCTCCTCGATGCGCTGCTCGGCAAGCTTCCGTTCGGTGATGTCGAAGCCGGTGCCGCGCAGCCCGTCGGCGACACCGGCCGCGCTGAACATCGGCACCCCCGACACCTGCAGCCACACCACGCGGCCGTCCTTGGTGAGGCTCTGGTGTTCGAGGTTGCGAATCGGCGTGCCGGGCTGGCGATTGGTGGCGAGCCAGGTGCGCACCCGCTCCGCTTCGCCTTCCGGCATCAGCGAAGCAGGTGTCTTGCCGATCAGCTCCTCCGGCCGGTAGCCCAGCACCGTCTGGACGCGCGAGGAAATGAATTTGAAGGCGCCCTCGTTATCGACTTCCCAGACGTATTCGCCGGCGGCGTCGAGCACGTCGGCAAAGCGGCGTTCGCTTTCCTTGAGGCGCTGCTCGGCATGACGGCGTTCGCTGATGTCGGCCGCCAGGGTGAGCAGGCACTTTTCGCCGCGAAATTCGATCACCTCGGCCGACATCATGGCCTCGGCGATTTCGCCGTTCTTGCGCCGGAACTGGAAGTCGAATTGGCGCACCGTGCCTTCGCTGGCGAGCCTCGCCACCAGGCGTGCACGATCGTTCGGGTTCGCCCAGATGCCGATATCGAGCGCGCTCTTGCCGATCACCTCTTCGCGCGGATAGCCGGACAGGAGTTCCCAGGCTTCGTTGACTTCCAGGTAGACGCCGTCCTCCAGGCGCGAAATGATGATCGCGTCCGGGCTCGATTCGAACACCTTGGAGTAACGCTGCTCGAATTCGCGCTGCGCGCGTTCGGCGCGCTTTCGGGCGGTGACGTCGACCGAGGTGGAAATGAGACAGGGTTCGCCGCGAAAATCGACGGTCTGCGCCGAGTACAGCACGTCCAGCCACTCGCCGTCGCGGCGGCGCAGCCGCAATTCCAGGTGATCCACCCGGCCTTCGCGCTGCAGGTGCTCGATCAGGCGGTCTCGATCCTGTTCGCTCGCCCACAGCCCCAGTTCGGTGGTGGTCTTGCCGATGATCTCTTCGCGGCGGAAGCCGAACAGTTCGAGCGCCGCGGTATTGGCTTCGAAGTAGCGATTGTCGGACACGCGGCTGATGACGATCGGCATCGGGCTGGCGGCGAAGATGGTGGAGAACAGCACCTGCGATCGCTTCAACTCCTCGGCCGCCTCGACCTCGGCGGTGATCGAGCGGCCGATGCCGCGATAGCCGAGAAAGCGCCCGGCCTCGTCGAAAATCGGCTCGCCGCCGATGCTGATGTAGCGCACCACGCCGGCTTCGTCGGTGCGGCGCATGATGAAATCGCGAAACGGCCGGCGCGCGTCCAGGTCGGCGCGGTGGTCCAGCCAGTTGGCTTCCGACATGTCGTCGGCGCGCAGTTCCCAGCGGGTCTTGCCGACGTGTGCCGCGGACGAGGTGCCGGTGGCGCGCTCGACGCCGTCGGAAATGCGGGTGAAGCGATAGTCCTGATCCTGCTCCCAATACCAGTCGCTGGAAAGTTCGAGCAGGCTTCGAAACCGGGCCTCGCTTTCACGCAGGGACCTTTCGTCGAGACGCCGCTGGGCGCGTGCCGCACCCACCACCATCGTCACCAGCGCCAGCGCGTAGATATAGCCCTGCTGCACGATGCTGCCGAACACGCCCGGCGCGCCGGCGAAAGGCCCGTTGCCGACGGTGGTGCCGGCCAGCACCGCGAGCGCCATGGCGGCGTTGACGAAGGTGATGGCGCGCAACGATGCGCGCTGCGCGCCCCACACCGCCGCCGGAAATGCCGACAGCATCAGCAGATTCATCAGCCAGTCGTCGTGCTGGGGCAGGCTGAAGGTGAGGGCCACTACCGCGACCATCAGCGACAGCGCAAAATCGTTGCGCGACAGCGGCACGGAATCGCTGCGCCAAACCAGGATGAGGGGGGCGACGATGGCGATGCCGATCGCATCTCCCAGCCACCACAGCACGTAACGCGGCACCACCGTTTCGTTGGTGGCCCAGCCGTTGAGGTAGAGCGCGAAGGTGCCGACCAGGGCCGAAATCAGGCTGACACCGGCGGCCACCGGGATGAACAGCACGATCACTTCGCGCACCCGCGAGAGCGGCCGCTCGCGATCGAACCAGCGCCGGCCGATCCAGGCGCCGACCACGGCGCCGGTCACGTTGGCGGCGCTCATCATCAGCGCCGGCAGCCAGGCGAGGTCAGCCGCCAGCACGCCCGCCAATCCGCCCAGGGCGATACCCGGCCACAGGCGCAGGCCGTACAGGGTCAGTGCGGCGAAGGCGATGCCGGCCGGCAGCCACACCGAGGCGGCATTGGGGATGTGTTCGGTGACCAGCACAGCGAGCTTGGTCGCCACGAAAAACAGCAGCGACAGCATGGCGATCTGTCGAAAATCGACAGGGAAAGGGCTGGAAGGGTTCTTCATGGTGCACACGGCCGCGGTATTGACCGCGCCGCCTATCCGTTCTATATGATACGCGCGGTATTTATTCGATGCCGAGCCGGTCGAGGCGGTAGCGCAGGGAGCGGAAAGTGATGCCGAGCACCTTGGCGGCGGCGGTCTTGTTGAAGCGGGTTGCTTCCAGCGCCTTGACGATTTGCTGGCGCTCGATCTGGTCCAGGTATTCGTGCAGCGGCTGGGTACGCTCGGCGCCGGCGTTGCCGGCGCTGGTTTCGCGCGTTTCGGTGAGGTAGAGGTCGGCGGCGCGGATGGTGTTGCCGTCGCACAGGGCCAGCGAACGCTCGAGGATGTTTTCCAGCTCGCGCACATTGCCGGGGTAATCGTAGTCGAGCAGCGCCAGGCGCGCGTCGGCGGCGATCTCGGGCAGGGGACTGCCGTTCTGGCGGGCGAGCCGCTCCAGCACCTGCGCCATGATCAGCGGAATGTCTTCGGGAATTTCACGTAAAGACGGCATCCTGAGTTCGATCACGTTGAGGCGGTAGAACAGGTCCTGGCGGAATTCGCCGGCGGCGACCTTTTCGGCGAGGTTCTTGTGGGTGGCGCAGATGATGCGAAAGTCGACCGGCAATTCGGCCGAGTCGCCCAGCTTCCTGACTTTCTTTTCCTGGATCACGCGCAGCAGCTTCACCTGCATGGCGAGCGGCAGATCGCCGACC